>WOZY01000069.1 GCA_011620045.1 Mesotoga sp. | reverse complement strand
CCCTTCTACCGTTTACAAGGACATGTCCGTGGTTAACCAGTTGTCTCGCCTGTCTTCTGCTAGAAGCAAATCCCATCCTGAAAACGATGTTATCCAGTCTCGATTCCAAAATCTTAACCAGGGCACTTCCCGTCTCTTCACTCTTTCTCAAAGCTGCTTCAAAGTATCTTCTAAACTGTCTTTCAAGAACGCCGTAAATTCTTTTTACTACTTGTTTTGATCTCAACTGCATTCCGTACTGAGTAAGCTTTCTAGTCGAAGCTCCGTGCTGTCCCGGTGCTACGGGCCTCTTAACTTGAGCACATCTCGGGGAAAAGCATCTTTCACCTTTCAGATAAAGCTTGAACCCTTCGCGACGACAAAGCTTACAAACTGGTCCTGTATATCTGGCCATTCAACTCCCTCCTAAATCAGACTCTTCTTCTTCTTCTCGGTCTGCAACCGTTATGAGGCAGTGGCGTAATATCTTTGAGCGTCTCAACAGTGAGACCCGCCGCTTGAATAGTTCTGATTGCAGCTTCACGTCCCGAACCTGGGCCCTTTACTTCTATACCTACTCTGGTTATTCCTAACTTGATAGCCTCTTTTGCAATCCTGTCCGCGCCCAGCTGCGCCGCATAAGGTGTGGATTTCTTTGATCCGGAATAACCGGCAGTTCCACCCGACGTCCACATGAGCGTATTCCCTTCGGGATCAGTCAGGGTAATTATCGTGTTGTTGAAAGAGGACTTTATGTGCACAACGCCTCGATCAGTAGATAACTTCTTTCTTTTCTTGGCTGCTGGTCTCTTTGCCATTCACTCTTACCTCCCGTTTTAGCTCTTCTTACGAATCTTACTGGCTCTAGAACCCTTCCTGGTCCTCCCATTGGAATGCGTCTTCTGACCGCGAACCGGAAGTCCGTTTCTATGCCTGTAACCTCTATAACTTCCAATCTCAATTAGCCTTTTTATTGACCTGTCAACTTCAGTTCTGAGCTCGCCTTCAACCTTGTAATGCTCGTTAATAAACTTCGCGATCTTACTTACTTCTTCATCTGTAAGGTCCTTTGCTCTCTTGTCCCGGTCAATCTCTGTTCCACTGAGAATCTCATTGGCTCTTGTATAACCTATACCATAGATATAGGTCAGGGCAACGAAAGTCTTCTTGTTATTAGGAAGTTCAACACCAAGGATACGTGCCATCTATATCCCTCCTTAACCCTGACGCTGGTTGTGCTTTGGATTTTTTTCGCAGACAACTCTTATTCTTCCATTGCGTCTTATTACCTTGCAATGTTCACATCTCTTCTTTACCGAAGCGCGGACTTTCAATTCGTTTCTCCTCCTTTGTCTATCCTTTTTCGATAAACAATTCTTCCTTTGGTCAGGTCATATATCGAAACCTCTACCACGACCTTATCGCCGGGGATCAACCTGATGAAGTTCTTGCGCATTTTTCCAGAGATGTGAGCTAGAACAGAGTGGCCGTTATCTAATTCGACCTTGAAGGTCGCATTGGGCATCGATTCCACTACTATTCCATCCATCTTAATGATATCGCTCTTATCCGACACCGGTGATCCTCCTCACAATCTGGAAAGAATCTTGGGACCGTCTTCCAGTATCGCAATATCATGCTCGAAATGAGCAGCACGCGATCTATCAGCAGTTACTGCGGTCCAACCATCTTCCAGAATCTCCAAGCTGTAATGTCCACTTGCAACCATCGGTTCAATCGCAAGAGTCATACCGGTTCTCAAAAGCATCCCACTGTTCTGTCTTCCATAATTAGGGACCTGAGGATCCTCGTGGAGGCTCAGGCCAACTCCATGTCCGACGTAGTCTCTTATCACAGAAAACCCGGCGCTTTCCACACACCTTTGGACTGCAAATCCTATATCGCCAAGTCGGTTTCCAGCGCATGCAATCTCTATCCCCCTAAAAAGAGACTCTTCAGTCCGTTGCAAAAGCAACCGGTCTTTTTCGCACAGATAACTTCCTACAACAAAAGACTTCGCGGCGTCTCCCACGAATCCATCCTTCACTACCCCACAATCCACGGACACGATATCGCCGGCAGCAAAGACTTTCTCTTTCAAGGGAAAACCGTGAATTACCTCCTCATTTACCGATACGCAGAGGGTGTACGGATATCCGCTATAACCCTTGAATGCGGGGATGCCATTTCTTCTTTCAATCAACTCTTCTGCAGCTCTTTCCATATCATAGGCAGAGGCACCTTCGACTGCATAGGACTCGACCTCAGCCAAAACCTCTGCGACAATCTTCGCAGCAATTTCGATTTTACAGATTTCCTCTGGAGATTTCAACCTAACCATGCCTTGAATTCTCCATATGATTAACGATTTCAGCAGTGACGGCATCAATTTCTCCAGACCCGTCCACCTTAACAAGAAGGCCTTTTTCGCCGGAATAGTATCTAATCACTGGCGCGGTCTTATCCGAGTAGACACGGTACCTCGCCCTAACAGTCTCAGGCTTATCATCGTCTCGCTGAATCAACTTGCTACCATCGTTGTCACAGTAACCTTCGACCTCGGGTCTTAACGTTAGGAGATTGTAAACTTTCCCGCATTCCGGACAAATTCTCCTGCTTGAAATACGTTTTACAATTTCCTCTTCATCAACATCAACAAGCAGAGCAACGTCTATCTCCTTCTTAAGTTCGTCAAGCATCTTGTCCAGTGCAATTGCCTGTTCGACTGTTCTTGGAAAGCCATCAAGTATGAAGCCATTCTTGGTATCCTCTCTAGCCAATCTCTCTCTGACAAGATCTATCATCAGATCATCGGGGACGAGAAGCCCTTTATCCATAATTTCTTTGACCTTCAGCCCAAGGTCAGTGCCAGCAGCCACGGCTTCCCTCAGCATATCACCAGTAGATATGTGAGGTATGTTCAGTTTACGGGCTATCCGTTTTGCCTGTGTCCCCTTCCCTGCTCCGGGAGGACCCATTAGAATCACATTCATGCTTACCTCCTTCCCCGTAACTTGCCTTTCTTGACAAAACCCTCGTAGTGCCTGACCATAAGGTGAGTTTCCATTTGCTGCAAAATATCAATGGCAACACCTACTGCAATTAGAGTCGAAGTACCTCCTATTGCAAGTCCGCCAATACTGAAAACTCCTCCAACTACTAGCGGAAGCAAGGCGATAACTACAAGGAATACAGCGCCCATAAAGACCACACGATTCAGAACTCTCTGAATGTACTGCTGCGTCGAAAAGCCCGGCCTAATTCCTGGGATGTATCCTCCGTAATTACGTATATTATCCGATACTTCTCTCACATCAAAAACCAGCGAACTATAGAAGAATGTGAAGAAGAAAACCATCCCACCGTAAAGCAAGATGTAAACAGGGGAGGTCTGAGCAAACAGAGTTTGCATGACATTCCTGCCACCGCTTCCTTCAGGGAATGCAGTTGCGATAAACTGGGGAAGCATCATTATTGCAGAACTGAATATTATCGGTATGACTCCACCCTGATTAACCTTTATAGGAATGTGGGTGGAGACTCCCCCATAGACTCTTCTGCCCGTGACTCTCCTGGCATATTGAACTTCAATCCTTCTCTCTCCCATCTGGACATAGATAACTGCAATTACTGTGAAAAGAGCAATTGCAAGCAGTATGGCCCACTGTACAGGAGACAATGCGACGACTACCTGCATTATAGAAGCAGGGTACCTTGCGACAATTCCTCCAAAAATCAGAACAGATATTCCGTTTCCTATTCCCCTTTCGGTTATTCTCTCTCCAAGCCACAGAAGGAACATCGTTCCTCCAATTAGAGTTGTTGTTGCAAGGAGGACAAAAAGAATCCTGCTTGGGACAGCCATTATCGCAGTGTTTGAAGAGAGACCGAATGAAATCAGGAATCCTTGAAGACCCGCAAGTCCAACTGTCAGCATTCTTGTGTATCGAGCGTACTTTTTCTTTCCCTCTTCGCCTTCTTTGAGCATTTCCTTCAAACTTGGAACAACGGCTGTAAGCAACTGAAGCATAATCTGCGCGTTAATGTAAGGAGTAACGCTCATCAAGAATATCGAAAACTGCTGCACGGCTCCCCCAGTGAAGACATCAAAAAAGCCTATAAAGCCTCCGGCTCCACCTTCGGAGAGAGTGCCGAAATAAGCTGACCAAGCCTGAATATTTATTCCCGGGATTGGTATGTAGACACCTAGTCTAAAGATTGCCAGCGCGAAAAACGTGAAGAGAATTCTGTCTCTTAGCTCAGGTATCTTGAACGCGTTCTTCAGGGCATTCCACATTATCAGATCACCTCTGCCTTTCCACCAGCAGCTTCGATCTTCTCCTTGGCAGTTGCACTGAAAGCATTTGCCTTGACTATAAGAGACTTGGTCAATTCACCTCTTGCCAGAATCTTCACTCCATCTTTGAGATCTTTCAATACGTTCTTCTGAACGAGAATCTCAGGCGAAATCTCACTACCACTTTCGAATCTTTCCTCAAGAGTACAAATATTGACAGTGGCATACTCTTTAGAACCTCGGTTCCTGAACCCTTTTATTGGTGTTCTTCTGAATAGGGGTGTCTGTCCGCCCTCAAATCGTGCAGCCACCTTGCCGGTTGCTCTTCCCTGTCCTTTATGGCCCCTTGTGGCGGTCTTACCCATTCCCGAACCAATACCGCGTCCTATTCTCTTCTCTCTCTTTCTCGAACCGGGCGTTGGACTTAGATCTTCAACTTTAAAAGCCATCTTCCTACCCCCTTCAGTCATCAAGTTCTTCGACAGCAAGAAGATGTCTTATGGCATTAACCATTCCCCTGATCTGTGGAGAATCCGGTTGGACAACTTCACTGTCCAACTTACCAAGACCCAGCGCCCTTACTGTCTTCAGCTGTCTTCTGTTAAAGCCGATCGGACTCTTTATCAGTCGTATCCTCAAACTCCTTGCCATTACTGACCTGCCTCCTCGCTGATTCCGTGGAAGACCCTCTTCAAGGAAATGTCTCGAAGCTTCGCAAAATCCTGCGGGGATCTCAGACTAATCAAACCATTCAGAGCCGCCCTGGCCATGTTAAGCGTATTTGATGATCCCAGAGACTTAGTTAGGATATTCTTCACTCCTGCAAGCTCTACAACTGCTCTGACGGGAGAGTTGGCAATGATACCCGTGCCTGGACCTGCAGGTTTCAACATTATCCTTGCGGAATCCTGTCGACCAACTGTCTCATGTGGTACGGTCTCGTTTCTTACGGCAACTTCTGTAACATTCTTTTTGGCTTCTAGAACCGCCTTTCTTATTGCGGTCGGGACTTCTCTGGCACTGCCGATTCCGAGACCAACCTTTCCATCTCGGTTACCCACAACGGCAACCACTCTAAAGGATAGATTCTTTCCTCCGGCAACAACCTTTGTAACCCTTCTTATTTCAATTATTCTTTCTTCAAATTCGTTGTCTTCTACCTGCTTTTCTACAGGAGCGTTTCTGGAAGCTCTGGGGTTTCTTCTTCCTTCACGTGAAGATTTCGAATTGCGATCATTCTTCATCTCTTCAGCCATCTTCCTCACCTCCTCAGAACTGTAACCCACCTGCTCGAGCTCCCTCGGCAAGCGACTTTACTCTTCCATGGAACTTGAATCCCCCGCGGTCAAAAACCACGTTGGTGATTCCCTTGTCTTTCGCCTTCTTTGCGAGGAGCTCCCCGACCTTCTTCGCAGCGTCCACATTCCATGACTTATCTATGGAACCCTTGACATCTTTGTCTACCGTCGATGCCGAAACAAGGGTGACTCCCTTGGAATCATCGATCAGCTGAGCATAAATGTGCTTCTCGCTTCTGAAGACTGCCAGTCTCGGTCTTTCCGGTGTTCCGGAAATTGCAGACCTGACGCGAAGATGTCTCTTTCGCCTTTGTTCCTTTTTGTCTTTATGTTTGAACACTCCAGCCGCCTCCTTGATTAGACCTTCTTACCGACTTTGGTTCTGATTGCTTCTCCCTTGTAACGTATACCCTTTCCGGAATAGACAATCGGTATTCTCCATCGCTTGATGTTCGCAGCAACCTGCCCAACTAAGTACTTGTCAATTCCCTTGACAACTATAGCCTGCGGCGCCGGTACTTCAAACTCTATTCCAGCAGGAGGATCAATCTCAACAGGATGAGCATAACCGAGATTCATTACAAGTTTCTTTCCCTGAAGCTGAGCCCTGTATCCTACTCCAACAATTTCGAGTTCCTTAACAAACCCTTGTGTAACGCCAACCACCATGTTGTTTATTAGCGACCAAAAGGTGCCGGCATATTTTGCCAATCTCTTATAGTCACTCTTTCTGATCACAACATCTTCATTTGACTTAACCCAGAGCTCTTTTTCGTCGGCTTCAATCTTCACAAGAGGAAGGAGTTCCTGTTTTAGCTCGCCTTTAGGTCCCTTTACAGTGATCAAGTTTCCTTCGATTTTGTATGATACACCAGCAGGGATTTTTATGGAATGCTTAAGTAGTCTAGACATCAGAATTTCCTCCCTACCACACGTAGCAGATGACTTCGCCGCCGACGCCTTGGGAACGGGCCTGC
>WOZY01000286.1 GCA_011620045.1 Mesotoga sp. | reverse complement strand
ATATAACTTTCCCGTTGCAGGTAGATGGGATGGGGATTGCCCGTGGATTTTTATATTAGATTATGCTGAATCATTCTCTTTTCGGATTCAGGCTCTGCCAGGTTGTATTTCTGAGCCTGTTGATCGCACCTCTTGTCGCCGCAGGAGCTGATTAGATGAACCGCACAGACATTTCGGGATCGGTATTTCAGAATCAAGAGTTCAACTTCCAGTTCCTCGAGAGCTGGTATATGGACATCAATCCCGACGATCCGAGGATTGTGTCCACCTGGGAGAAGAGCCATGACTGCTTCATGAAGGCGGCAAACCTCTCCAGCGGCCTCATCCGGCCGGTTCGCATTCCTTTCCAGAACACCACCCTCCCGGGCTACCTGTGTCTGGTGGACGGCAACGGCACCAGTAGGCCGACTCTGATCGTTCATACCGGCTTTGACGGAACTGGTGAAGAGCTCTACTTCGGGGTGGCAAAATTCGCTATCGATAGGGGATACAACGTGCTGATCTTCGAGGGGCCTGGCCAGGGAGAGATGATCCGAGTACAAGGATAGAATTGCCCTCATGGGAATCAGCTTCGGCGGCTACCTGGCACCGAGAGCTGCTGCCTTTGACCACCGCATTGCAGCGTGCATCGCCAATGAAGGCGTCTACGACTTCAATGCCAGCGTGATGCAAAAAGCCCTGCGAATACTTCCGAATGATCGCTCCCTATACGCTGAAGGATGTAGCCCCGCTGATCAAGTGTCCCACCCTTGTTGTCGATTCGGACAACGACACGCTTCTGCCGGGCCAGGCAAGGCCGCTTTACGACGCCCTGACCATCTCGAACGAGAGGATATTCAACTGGCTGGATGGAGTGCTGCAAGAGGGCTGATGCCAGCCCCTGCCTTTGATGGTTCTGGCTAATCTTTTTTCTCAGCGGATAGTACGTCCTTCGGTCTTAGTCTGGTAATCCCTTCGATTCCGTCAAAATGTCTATCAAAGCTTATTATCTGCAAATTGAGCTTCTTAGTAACATATGATTGCAGAGCATCATCAAAATCCAGGCCTACTGCCATTTCATCTATAACTGCAAGCTCATCTCTGAGGTCAGTATTGTAGATGTTCAAGCCCTTCATCCTTCCAATGCTTTTTAAAAATGTCCTGAGAGCGTCCAAATTTCCGATTCTATCCAAAATGGTCTCAATGGAATGAATCGAATAAGTCATTTCTATATTTCCTCTCCAGCATTGCCTCCAGAAAAATATTGGTATCAATCAGATACAACCTTTCTCACCCAGATATCTCTTGCAGCATGCTGAAGGTCGACTGAATCTATATCGATATCTTTTAGAAGGCCAACTAGTCTATCTGCATTTGATTTAACTATCTCGATTTCAACTACATCTCCTTCTGTTAAATCGAGCTTTTCCAGAGGTTTGAGAACATTATTTTCATATCTTACCTTCACCAGCATCATTCTATGATTGGACTTTCTTACTTAAAGAACTATCTGCTCTGTCTTGTTTGTCGTCAGATTTAAGGCGAGGATCGTAAAATCCGGGAAATGAATCCGATGTTCTGGATGGTTATTCTGGACGGCTGAGATGCAAAAGCTGATTGAAGAGAAGCATTTCTTTTGTCGATTTCCGAAACCTTGATTGCATTATTGCCAAGACTGATCCATACAGGCTGTTTTTTTGTGGACGCCGCGCGCGAAAAAACGCGCGGTAGTGCTCTGGCCCCCTCAACGCCGGGGTGGCTTGGATACCCAGATTCCGACGGTTAGCCGAGATTGGCAGTGATTTGCTTTTTATGATCCTTCAGATTGTCATCAATCGATTTGGAATTGGCCTGCTGCGGTCAACGCTTATGGCTATGCTTGCAGTATCAGAGGAGCAGTTTGCCGGTGAGGGTAATTCGCAGCTCCTTTGTCTTACCCCTGGGAAATACCTCCAGTGCCTGGATATCAGCCAGCCTGGCCACCTGTCTGGAGATGGTGCTCTCAGAGAGGGAGAGACGCTCTGCGATATCTGTAATGGTCGCGGGCGAGAACTCAGATATATCCCTTAGAATCCTTATCTGCTTCTCCTCAAGCGTTGCAACTACATTGGGCAAGCGGATTTCATTGAGGCTTCTGTCGATATCGCTGAAGTTGGTCGTCTTGTGGATCGTCTCCGGCTTAGAGATGCAGACAATAGTGAATGCGAGAAAGATCTCCCGCGGCCCTCCTGAGAGATTAACGATAACCTGGCCCTCAGCCTTTTCCAGGAGGTCTTTCAGAGAGAGTACCATCCCTTCGAAATCCCGGTGGTTAACCCGGTGGATCTCAAGATTTATGGAGCTGTCGATCTGACGGGAGAGATCTCGAATGGCCTGAATGGTCGATTCTCCGCGTGTGTCGGGCTCTACTTCAGGACGGATAAGGACTATTCTATCTCCGCCTTCAATTCCATACTTCACTATCAGGGATACTATCTGGGAGGAATCGAAACCTGAGAGCGATAGGTAGGTTTTCATTGCTTAATCATGCAATTCCTAGCTTAAAATCTTTCCGTTGCATTCTTCCGAAATTATAGCCTTATAATTGCAGAATTTTGGAATTATTGCAATAATCGACAGATTTAAATGCAAAGGAATGCAGTATATGATGGATGCCACAAAAGATCACACTCATACTCCGGCCAGAATCTGGATTTGATATTCCATACAGCGATGGCTATCAACTATACTCTTCATTGCTCGGGATCATGCAGGAGGCAGACGAGACGGCTGCCAGCCATACGCATGATTCCCCTATCAGCTCGATATCTTTGGGCCCTCTGGAGGGCAAATTTTTGCATTCTAATAGGTCGAGGCATAAAGCGGTTGATCCAAACGAAAGATACAATCTCAATATAGGGATAACCGATCCAAAGGAGGTGGAGATCTTCCGCTCCATCATTCAGCCATTGGTCTTGAGAGAGAGAAACCTCCGCCTGGAGAGAGGAGATTTGCGGGCGGAGGAGGTTTCCAGCTCCACTGCCAGCTTCCAAGATATTGTGAAGTCAGCGGGAGAGGTTAAAAATTCATATCTTGATTTTGAGTTTAAATCGCCGGTCTGCATTCAATACAGGAACAGCAAGGTCATTGAGATGTTCCCTCATCGGGATGCGGTTTTCCACTCTCTCTTGTCAAAGTGGAACTCGGTCTGTCCAGAGGAGCTGAGGATGAATATTGAGCGGGATGAGATGGCAAGATACATTGTGGAAAGGCCTCTTGTCTACGATACGCACAGCGTGGTGGTGAACACCGTGTTCGACAAGGTCAAAGGCCATCCGAGGCCGATAATGAAGCAAGGTTTTGTGGGGCGCTGTCGGTACACCTTCACCAGGGATGCACCTGATGGGGTGAGAAATGGAATTGTGGCCCTGGCCAGGTTTGCAGAATATAGCGGTGTGGGAAGTGCAGTCGCCCGCGGGTGCGGGGCGGCGAAGGTCGTTGTGGGGGAGGGAAATTAATGGTAGCTGATTCTTTACAGGATATTTTTAGAGCTCGAAAAAAATTGAGAGATATAGATCTCAAAAGAGATAACAAATCTTCTGAAGAACTTGAGCCTGGATTGTTCGAAGAGTATCTCAATGTAGTGGATATTCATCTTGTCGAAAGAGGAATGGCCTTCAAACCAGCCAAGAGCGTCGAGTTCGGAAAAACCGATCAGAGCATGCTCAACCACATCAGAAACGGCATTCTCTTTCTCACGCGTTTCAACGAGGCTCTCGAAAAGCTGAATGCAAGGCCACTCGATAAGAATGGACTTCGAGAATGCATTGCTCTCTTCGTGGTGCATGAGCTTCACAAGCTGGAATTCGAAGAATGGATCGAGGATGAAGAATCGATTGAAAGGCCGGACTCAATGGAAAATGAGTTCGAGATTCCTGAAACTCTGATCAAGAGGTTCGTTGAGGAGATGCATCTGAGTGAATTTGCCCCTCGGTTATTGGGGGAGGATTACCTTTCTGTTGCTGTTGCACTCCACAAGAGCAGGTTCTCTCGTTCAGGGGCACGGACGTCTCGCTTCATGGATTTGGAGCCTTTCCTGTATCTAATGGACAATATGGCGAGCTGTTCGTCTCCTGAGGAGGCAGTCTCGGCTCGATCATTGTCGGCGCTTCGTGACGGTTTCCCGCAAGACCTGCCAGAAGATCAATTGAATCTGCAGTACCATAGGCTGGATGACGTTAAGGGCATTCTCTCTGGGATAATCAATAAAACTGTAGCCGATGTTCTCCAAAAACAGGGCTTGATAATGCTCATGGCCTATCAGGATGGCTGCGTGTATATTGGCAAAGGAATGCAAAGGACAGCAATTTCAAAAGATTTTATCGAAGGTGTTTACGAAGCTCTGGAAGGGAATATCCAGGCATCATCTCCAGCCCTTTCAAATCCGAGTCGAATCGGCAACAATCTGAAAACGCCGCGACTTGGATATTATGGACTAAGTGATGAATACTATTTCTTCAGCGGTGCTAAGACTATGTTGAGCACCTTCCTTGAGAAGTCCATCACATCGGCTCATGCAGAAAAGAGCGTGGGCTTGACAGATTCGATGATCGATGGCATCACTAGATGCGGAGAAGTTGTTCCATTAGAAATGGAAAGCTCGAAAGACGGCCAAAAGATCCTATTGGGATTCGCCAGGGCTGTAGCTACTGTTCATCAATCTTTCATATCCGAGATTATTTCGGATAATAAGCTATCGCTGCAGAAAACATGTGATATTTGGGGTGTTCCTGCAGAGGTTTGTAACGCACTGCTCAACTCGATGGAAAAAGACACTACATACTTGGCTAACGGTGGAAAATGGGATTATTCTTATGCTATAGGCCAGTACGTGATGGATTGCGAGTACAATGGCATAAAGCTAAGAAATATGCCTTCAACGAACGCCGTAGACCTTCTCCTTGATAAGATCTGGAGCAACATTTCTCAAATGGACGGATGGGATCAGTTTTTAGCAAGCAAAACGGACACGTACCGAAAGGAATTGATAGAATACCTTCATGATGTTTTGACGATAAACGGGACTATCTCCCGTCTGGAAAAGTCTGATCTCAGCGATGCCTATAAAGAGTATGAGTTGAGTGGAAAGACATGCAATCTGTGCAACCGTGGGACACTGCTCAATAAAAAAGAGATGGAGAATTCTAACTCATTCTTGTCCTTCAACTTCACCAACAGGATCTTTGTTGGAAAATCAAAGCCTACCAACATTTATACTTGTGTTCCATGTGGCGTAGAGCTTGCCTTGAGGATGAATGGTTTCACTCTTCCAAAAGGCAAGGGCTTGAATAATGAGGTTCTATATTTCCATTTCATCCCGGACTATTTCTTCACATTAGAATCATGGGAGCTGGTCAAATCTATACTCTCAAGATTTTCAGATGAAGCCCGAGTGAGGATGGCCGCACTTGCAGAGAGGACGTTTAACTCTAAATACGTAGGCAGCTCTACGGAAATGGGAATAAATGTAGACGTCTACAATTCTTGGATCAAGGACCTTGCAGTGAAAGATGAGGACGAAGGCTCCAAAGGTATGAGCATGGCTCAGTATATGGCACAAGGATACGGTAACACCATCGGTACTGCCAGCATGATCTTCTACAAACCTTCCGAGAACACTACGGAATTTCATTTCTTTGGGGTCTACATCGCCCTGATCATTGCTGCATACACAGGAATGCGGGTAGTTGTCAGCCATTCGCCCATAACAACCATGCGTGGCAGAGATTTTAAAGAAGTTGTAGCTTTGGATTCGATCAATTCACATGTGATTGACTTCTATGGAAAATTCATTCCACTTTCAAAGCTGGAGGAGACAATTAAATCAGCCAGTGCTTTAATACGTCTTGGTTACAATACCAGCTCTGGGTTAAAAGACTCTCTATTTCCAAAGTACCTCAGAGTGATAAGGGATGAAATGCTTCCTGGATCGCATCTTTTGAAAATGGTTTACCGCGGATCCGAGAATGAAAATAAAGTACAGTATCTGCTCGAAGAGGCTCTATTTCTGGATGGTTTGAGAAGGTGATCAGAGATGAATGAATCAGATAAGATATGTCATTTGGCGGAGCTTGGTTTTGATATTGCTCAGCCTAAGGGTTTCAAGCCGCATGCCGTGGAAAGACTGTTCCGTGAATCCGTAAAGGCAATTACAGAACTTCGGGGCGTTGATCTCTCGAAATGTGATTACAGAGCGACGGTCTCTGGACGCATCCAGAAGACTATCGATCGAATGGGGGATGATCAGGCATTCGTTCCGGAAAGGATGGGACTTGATGCCAAGGCAGATGTGTTTGCTGATTACTTTGTAGATAAGATTCTGAATGATATCTGCGAGGGAAAACCGGGCAGGCTGAAGAAAATGTCAAACAGCCTCGCTGATGGTTTTTATTCAGCAACGTTGAGCATACGTCGCAGATATTGGGATGATAGAAATTCGAACAAAGAAAATCATGCTGAGATGGAGGAGATGAGATGAGCTTCGAAGAGATCAAAAGCAAATTGGCAACCGGACTGGTAGAGAATCTAATAAATGAGCCC
>WOZY01000242.1 GCA_011620045.1 Mesotoga sp. | reverse complement strand
GGCCTCGAATCCCCGACCTACGATTTTGGAGACCGTCGCTCTGCCAATTGAGCTACTCGCCTACAAAGACGATTATAGCGGAATCGATACTCCTTTTCAAGAGGAGAAAAGAATAGCCAGACGTATAGTTATAAGAAAAAGAATTAGGTACGAAGAAAGAGCCGAATCAATTCTTTCAAGATAGGTCGGAAGTGGCTTTAGAAATCTTCGCAGGATCAGATAGGCTGCAATTCCCGCCATTACTGGAAGAACAGATTCAAACATGTATATCTCAAAGCCGATTATTCCGTGGGCGATTATCACCCCTGAGAGAATGACATATGCGGCAACAACATTTGCGGCGGGCCAGGAGGTTGTTTTGACTGGTTTGAGGAAAATGAACTTCGAGAAGCTCATTGCCGTTCCTACGGAAGCTATTAATAGAAGTATTCTCAATGACGGGCAACAGGCCCCATGTATTATGACTTCTTTTGTAACACATCCTGAGGTCATGGGGAAGCCCACTATGGCGAGTGAACCGATTAGCAGAAAAGTGTACTCAACTGTGCTGATTTTCCCCGACCACTTGGAATAGTCCTTTGTTCCGAGTCTTGCCGAAATGTTTCCGACCGCTAGAAAGAGAAGCGTCTTGAAAATCGCGTGGCTGAACCCATGCCAGGCAGAGGACTTATCACAGTTCACAAGCATGAACCCCACCTGAGAGATTGTGTGATATGCTAGAACTCGCTTCGCGTTCTTTGAATTGACGGCAAAGATGACGCCAATGATAGCACTGAGTATGCCTATGAAGATATAGGCATCTCTCATCCAGCTGAAAGAGGAATAGGTTATGAACCTTATAGACAGGTACACGTCAAGCTTGACAATTAGACCGGAGAGTATTGGAGAGACTTCGATGGGCGCGTTGGAGTGGGCATCCGGCAGCCACATAGAGAAAAAGAAGAGGCCAGATTTGACGGCAAGCCCTCCAAAGATCAGTACAGAAGCCATCGTTGAAGCATTCTCAAGACTCTCCATGGCAAATGAGCCTGTCTCCATGTAGACAATTCCTATACCAAGAAGGTAGAAGTTCAGACCTAGAGAAGAAAGAAGCAGATATTTCAAACTCGCCCAGGCTTGCCGTGGCTTCTTTTCGTAAGAAATGAGAATGAACGAGATTATCGATGCAAGCTCAACAGTCACAAAGATATTGAACAGATCTCTTGAAAGAAATATCGAATTAAGGGTTCCATAGAGTATCAGAATCAAAGCGTAGAAGAAGCCGTCGTAACTCTTATTTATCGAATTAAGAATAACCGCCAGCATTACTATGAAAGTTGATAACAGAAATGGAGTAGTAAGTTCATCGATTGCCAGGCCGATTCCCAGAACTCCCCAGTTCCCTAGAATAATCGAAGCATCTTCAAAGATAACGAAAGGAAGAACGCTCCCACTTGCAAAAGCAGTCACAATCGCTACAATCGAACTGACTGACTTTCTGTCTTTCAGCACCAGACAGATAATTCCTCCCAGGACGGGTAGAAAGACGAGTGCGATCACCGTTCTTCCCTCTCGAAGATCATCTCGATCGTCTCAACGTTCATTGTGTGGTATCTGTTGTATATTATGATCGCGAATACGAGTGAAAGACAAAGCAGGGCAAACGATATCACAATCCCTGTGATTATCACTGCTTGAGGTATGGGGTCCGCGTAGAAAGCATTTGAAAAATCACCGCTGACTATGGGAGGTATTATCCCGCTTCTTGCTGAGATTCCTGTGTACATGAGGTTTATTGAAGTCTCCACGATACCTAAAGAGAGAATCTTCTTTATGAGGTCCTTCGAGAGAATCATACCGATCGTTCCCACGAGCATTCCCGAAATTGAGAAATAGATTACGATAGTTCCTGTCATAGTGTCCCCCGCCTATTTATGAACTCACTGGACATCTTCCATGCACCGGCGTACACTTTGATTCCGATGAGAATGTTCAGGATCGGGATTAGCCCACCGCTGAAAGTTGAACCAAAGCTAGCCGCAGAAAGTAATTGTGAGTGGGTTTCTGGGAAAAGGATAATCAGAGTTGAGAATGCAAAAATTATCATGAGACTTATGTTCTCAAGTATCTCGATCTTCAACTTATCATAATGAACACTTGCCTTCTTGAAACTGGAAGTGAGGCCATAAGTGATTACGCCGGTTGCAAGCACAACTCCGCCAACAAAGCCTCCACCCGGGGTTATGTGACCGTTTATTACGACATATAAGAAAAGGGTTATCGACAAGGCGGCGAGCCCACCGCTATAGACCGTAACGGTCCCAAAAACGTGCTGATCTTCGTCGCGGTTAACCGGTAGCGATGCAAAGAGCGAAGCTACTCCTAGAGCCGTTATGCTGAAGACGATTATCTCGAATATCGTGTCATAGAGTCTCGTCTCGAGATAAACGCTTGTAACTGCATTGGGCACATTGACTCGATCCACTATTTGCTCTATCGGCCTGGGGATATTTCCCGAGGAGTCAAATGAAAGCATAACAATGACAAAGATCATTGTAACTGCTATGATTCCTGCTATCTTCACAGGTACCGCCCCACTATCTTTTCGATACTCCCTGAAGATCGAATCTCGTTCAATCCTTCATGAATATCTCTTTCCAGATCCGGCGAATTCATGGAAATGACAAAGACATAGCTGCTCTTCTTCAGGAATTCCGGCGTAGGAGAAATAGCGTTTCTGCTCAAATGTTTCAGTCTCGCAAAATCAATTTCCTCTCCATTGCAGACAAATATTGAAGTCTCTAGATAAGGGATGCCCTTTGTTCTGCCTGAAACGTCGTCCTCTGTAAATGCTCCGCAAATCAGATCGACTTCATGGTTCTCAACTGCTTTCAATGCTTCTTCCTTCGAAGAGAACTTCACTGGTTCAACGTGATAACCTTCTTTTTCGTCAACAAGCCGAATAATCTCCCACTCCAGCCCTCTTAGACCGGAAGGCGACTCCTCTATCATCGAAGGCACATCGAGAAATCCGAGACGAACACGGCGTTGCTTCTTCAACGCCATTATGTAGACGATTAGAACTAGTGCAACTCCGACAGAAAACTGTGTCATCGCGACATCTGGCGCTCCTATTATCATCATGATGACGGCCGAGACCGAACCCATAATGCCAAACCAGATAACGCTCTGGAAGTTAGTCTTAGATGAAAGGACGATTATCGCGCTAACTAGATAAAGAGAACTGATTCCGATTAAGACAAAATTCATTTCTCTTTTCCCCCCGAGTTAATGAAGGCCCTTGCGATTACGTGAGTTACTAGCGGTCCAGTGACCATCAAAGCGACGATAAATGCAAGCATCTCAATTATCGTTAACAGGCCAAAGAAAGAAGCAGAAATGACGATGAATATCAATCCAACAGTGTCGGCAACCGTTAAGAAATGAAGAGTCCCAATGATCGTGTGTGCCAGGATGGCCCTGAGTGTGCCTGCGAAAACGAAAAACAGACCCGGTATCAGGAATAGGTACCCCACGATTCTCGTCATCTTCTGACCACAAGATAATACGCTGCAATAATCGTACCACTTGTGTTGAGTATAAGAAAAAGCAGCGCAACGCTTGAAACGAAATCAACTCCGGTAACCATTTCAATAAATATGACGCCTATAAGAAGCCTTGTCGAAATGGAAGAGTAGGCTATCAGCAGCTTCCAGGGATCACTGCTTGCCGCAAACCAGACAAGCATCACAATAGAAGAAATTATTGCCGCCATTGTAATATAGAAGGTCACTTTTTCACCTCGTGGATCAACAGGCCTTCTCTGTCTTTCGAAATGACAACTTCCTCTGGAGTCATTGTAATAGAGATAATCTTCCCGAATTCAACGATTCTGTTCTCAGGTGCCTTTTCACTCCTTACCGTGAATACGGGTTTCGAGAAGATGATTCTGAACGATTGGAAGACTGCAACGGGTAAAGCGAGGGTGATTCGAAATACGGTACCGAGAACTGGACCAGGGCTGATAAGCCTTGCAGATACATACTGCACCAGGACAGATACAAGCAAACCCGATACCACTGAGGCTAGAGTAAACCTTCCAAAAAAGGTGATCCAGAGAAAAAACGAGATTACGAAAATCATCTAGTCCCACCTCAAAGGTTTGGCCCTGTAATTCTCCTTAGATTCGAAATGTTGCATCCATCCAGTAAGACCAAATCTATCAATCACATCAAGTGCATAATCGTATTCTTCTTCCGTTATTCTTCTCGAGAGTTCCGAGAATTCTCTGGCTCTGTAAACGGGCCGGTATTGTGACATGAGCGATACTGGAACCGACGAAGATAACTCGAAGGCCAGGAATTCGGCCATCTCTTCAGTACCTGCAATTCTTTCAGGAAGAACGAGATGCCTTACTATGACTCCTCGCATCGATTCTTCCCTGAAGGCACCTGTTTGTCTGAACATTTCCTTTACGGCCTTCTTTGTGACGGTCCAGTAATCAGGAACAAGAGAGTGCCTTCTTCCGATTTCGTCATCCGTATATCTGATATCCGAAAGGTAAATATCCTCAATACCGTCGAGAAGTTCTAGGGTACTTACTTCTTCATAACCGCTTGTGTTGAATACCACGGGAAGCGCAAAGTCCTCTTCCAGAGCGAGTTTATAGGCTTTGAGAAATCCATACAGATTTGGAGTGGGAGTCACAAGATCTAGGCAGACAGCACCTTCTTTCTGAATCTTGATGAGGTATCTTGAGAGTTCCTCAAATGACAGATCCCTACCGGTATTCTTTTGACTGAATGAGAAATTCTGGCAGTAGACGCAGCTCATAGTACAACCGCTGAAAAAGACTGCACCTGCACCGCCTTCCTTCACCAAAGGTGGTTCTTCCCCAAAGTGTAGTACGGTTGCTGAAACTCTTGGTTCGATCCTCTGCATGCAGAAACCAGGAGTCTCATACCTGTTCACATAACATTTCTTAGGGCACAGGTCACAAGAGTGCAGTCTTTCTCTCGTTTTTTCTATTGCTTTCTGTACTCTGTCGAGTTTTTCTGCGTTTAAATCCATTAATCAATCCCTTTTTTGATCTTCTCTGAGAACATAGGACGGCAAACGGATAACCAGATTTGCTTGCATCTCGCAACCTGCAAGAAAATCCCGATTCATTCTTCGTCGGGATAAAGCGTTATCTTTGCTCCGAGTGTTCTCAGTTTCTCTTGAAATCTCTCGTAACCTCTGAATAGGTGAGTTACGTTGTTGATAATTGTTTCTCCATCGGCGGCAAGTCCGGCCATGACAAGAGCTGCTCCAGCCCTGATATCTGGGGCAATTACTTCTGCTCCGCTCAGCTTGCTCACTCCGCGGATATTTGCATGACTGCTTGAAACCTTAATCTTAGCCCCCATACGATTTAGCTCATCTACGTATCCAAAACGGTTTTCGAAGACGTTTTCCTCAAGCACCGAAGTGCCCTCTACCGTCGCCAAGACGGCCGTTATTATTGGTTGAAGATCTGTTGGAAATCCAGGGTATGGTTCAGATGATACTCTAACAGGTTTCAAGGGGCCTTTCCAGAAAGCTCGCAAGTATTCATGGCTCTTTTCGATGCCGGCACCCATCTCTTCGAGAATGCTCAGCAGGGCGATCAAATGGTCTGCTATCGCTCCATAGACTTTGATATCACCTTTGGTGGCGATCGCTCCGAGCAAATACGTTCCGATTTCTACTCTATCTGGAATAACTGAATACTCTGCTCCATTAAGCTTTCCAACTCCCGTCACTTTGATGGTTGGAGTTGAAGCACCACTGACTTTTGCACCACACTTGTTAAGAAAGTTCTGAAGATCAGAAATTTCGGGTTCTCGGGCGGCGTTTTCAATCGTTACCTTGCTCCCCTCCATAAGCGTTGCAGTAGTCATTAACTGTTCGGTAGCTCCTACACTGGGAAACGGAAGAGCATAGATTATCTCTTTCTCGAAATTCTGCGGAATTACGGCCATAACGTCGCCGTGCTCTTCGGTTATCTTGAATCCAAAAGCCTCTAAACCCTTGAGATGAAAATCTACAGGACGCTGGCCAATATTGCAACCACCAGGCTTTCCAACCTTCGCCCAACCACAAATCATGGCGAGAGGACCAATAATGTTGAATGAGGCTCTCATTTTTCTTACGAGTTCATAGGGAACGTTTCCTACTAGAATCTCTCCAGGCATTATTGTGACGGTTTCATTTTCGAAAGAGACTGTCTTTCCAATTTGCTGAAGTATTGATATCATCGTCTGGACATCTCGCAATTCTGGCACATTCTTGAAGACGACTGGCTCTTCAATCATTACTGTAGCCGCCAGAATGGGTAGCACTGAATTCTTGGAGCCACTTGCCCTTATCTCGCCTTTGAGACGTGTGTTTCCCATAACAACGAGCTGGCTCATAATAACCCTCCAATCTTTTCATCGAGTTTAGAAGATACGACCGCACTATTATTTTATCAGAGGTAAGGGCAGTGGGAAGATCGATCATACCATAGTAATTCTATTATTCTGTTAGCTCGGGACCTTATTATAGGTGCGAAGTCCGATCCTCAAACCTTCTAA
>WOZY01000063.1 GCA_011620045.1 Mesotoga sp. | reverse complement strand
GCCAATCTGTACTCATAGACGTCATGCGCCCGCTTACAAACTGGCTCGCCCTTCATCGCTCGTTCCTCTATATCCCTCATGTCACTGAACTGCCGGTCTGTAAGTCCATACATACCGCTTTCCTTATTCAGCAGACTGTTGACTTCTCCTGCCGAAAGCCCTTCTTGCTCCTGCAAAAAAGGAACGATTGCGGGATCTATGTCACCGGACCGGGTCCCCATAACGAGTCCTTCTAGAGGTGTGAAACCCATAGAAGTATCCACAGATCTACCGTTCTTTACTGCAGCGACAGATGCGCCGTTACCTATATGGGCGGTGATTATTTTCAGAGATTTCAAGGGTTTACCCAGCACGGAGGCAGCCCTTTCTGCAACATATCTATGACTCGTGCCGTGGAAACCATATCTTCTTATCCTGTATTTTCTATAGAGCTCATAGGGTATTGCATATAAATAAGATGATTCAGGCATGGACTGATGAAACGCAGTATCGAAAACCCCGATGTGGGGAACGGACGGGAGTATCTTCTGCGCCGCCACGATTCCTTCGATGTTCGCCGGATTGTGAAGAGGAGCGAGAAAATTGTTTGCCTCGATTTCCCTTACAACTTCATCGTCAATGAGAACCGAAGAAGCGAATCTTTCTCCACCATGAACAACACGGTGGCCAACTGCCTCAATTTCATCTATGTTCTTCACAACACCCGTCTCTTCAGCCTGCAATACATTGATTATGAGTTCCAGACCCTCTGTGTGGTCGGCAATATCCTTCTCAAACTCGAATTTCTTGTCGCCTTTTTTGTGGGATAATTTTGATCCAGATATGCCAATCCTTTCAAGCAACCCTTTTGCCATTACATTTTCACTCGCGGCATCAAGAAGCTGGTACTTGATTGAGGACGAGCCGCAATTGATTACAAGAATCTTCATTTGACACCCCCGTCTATGCTTTATTAGAACAACCTAGAAGTCTCAACCTGGCTTTAGTCACATTCTTTACTAATTCCTTCGGTGTCTTGAAGTATTTCCTCGGATCGAATTCCCCGGGATTCTTCGCAAGAAACTCTCTTAATGAAGCAATGAAGGCCATTCTCAAATCTGTATCTGTATTCACTTTGTTTATTCCGTATCTCACAGATTCAACCAGAATCTCTCCCGGAACACCTTTGGCCCCTTTGAAATCAGCCCCATATTCTTCGGCGAGGTTCTTAACCTCTTCGGGGACACTGGAGGCTCCATGAAGAACAAGTGGAAGACCAGTAAGCTCCTTCACTTTCTTGAGTCTTTCAAAGTCAAGTCTTGCTTCTCCTTTGAACTTGAAGGCACCATGGCTAGTACCAATAGCTGGCGCGAGAAAGTCTATTCCAGTCTCTTCAACAAACCGCTTCGCCTCATCCGGGTCAACCAGTGCCGCCTCATGAGATTCGACCACAACGTTGTCTTCTATTCCAACCAACCTGCCCAGTTCTGCTTCAACCGATACCCCAAGGCTGTGGGCGATCTCCACTATCTTCTTAGTCTCATTCACATTCTTTTCAAAAGGGTACTCCGAAGCATCGATCATTACTGATGAATAACCCGACTGAATTGCGGCCATCAGAATGTCGAAGTTCTTTCCATGGTCAACATGCAGCGAAATAGGAATTTCCACGGTGTCGGCATAGCCTTTCACCATAGAAACAAACAGTCTCGCACCAAGCTTAGCATCTCCATTTCCGGCGTACTTAATTGCTCCTTCAGAAGTCTCTATTATCACTGGAGAATGCTCTTCAACTCCGGCATCAACAATCGCCTGAAGAAACTCAAGATTGTTAATATTTAGTGCGGGGACAGCATAAAATCCCTTATTTGCTTTCTCCAGTATGTCCCTTGTGTTTACATACGGCATTTTTTCCCCTCCAATCTCGTTTCCACATCTACATTTCATCAAGATTATACCAGTTCAAATCAACTAAGTTCTATTCCACCGTCCGTTTTCTTCGTAAACGTAACCTCCCAATTGCAGATTTGTCAGTTCGACAACCAGATCCTTGCTCGATAGATTTGTTCTCAGAAGGAGTTCGCCGAAAGTAAGAGAACCGTCTCCCATAGCTTCCAGAACTTGTGAGTCGATTCTTTCTTCAGAAAGTTCACGCGAGATTATCTCCGGAAACTCTTCTACTATGTCTTTGCATTCCGAAACCAGTTTCGCTCCGTTCTTAATCAGCCAGTTAGTTCCCTCTGAGTTTCTCCTGGTTATGTCCCCTGGAACAGCGAAGACATCTCTTCCGTTTTCAAGCGCAAGTCTCGCTGTGATTAGAGAGCCGCTTCTCAGAGTAGCCTGCACCACGAAGACCGCTCTGGAAACGCCGGCGATGATTCTATTTCTTCTTGGAAAGTTATGTCTTAGCGGGGGAGTTCCGGGAAGATACTCTGAAAGAACGCAGCCTCTTTCCATCACCGATCTTATAAGTTGCCTGTTAGTTGCGGGATAAACAATGTCGATTCCCGTTCCAAGTATCCCCACTGTCGAGCCGCTGCCTTCGAGAGCTCCTAAATGAGCTTGTGCATCGATTCCAACGGCAAGACCACTGACTATTGTAATGCCGGTTTCGGAAAGTGATCTGGAGTATTCTTTTGCGATCGAGGCTCCATACCTATCCGCTTTTCTGGAACCCACAATGGCGAGAATACTTTGCGAGTTAATCAGCGAAAGCTCTCCTTCAAAAAACAGAACCGCAGGCGGTTCAAATATGTTTCTGAGCGCATCAGGGTACTGTTCATCATTGTAAGTGATGAAGTTCTTGTATTTTGAAATGGTTTTGACTACGGAAGGAAAATTCTTGCGGTAATTCCTCATTTTGCTTTTGTTGAGATCTATTTGCGAACGGAACAGAAGAGAGCTACTGAGTCCCGCACTCTCTATCTTCTCCATCTCGGAAGGCACGAAATCGCCAGAAAGAGCTACCGCAGCGTATTCTGTTCTTTCCATTATAGAATGAAGGCACTTAAGTCCTCATCGGCAGCAATCTCGCCGATTTTGTCATCAACGTACTTCCTGTCTATTATGATTTCTTCAGGAACTTCAGGTGCGTTGAATGAAGTCTCCTCGAGAACCTTCTCAACTACCGTGTAAAGCCTTCTCGCTCCAATGTTTTCGATCTTTTCATTTAGGTTATGAGAAACCTTGGCGATCTCTCTCAAACCATCCTCTTCAAAAATCACTCTTACCCCTTCAGTTTCCAATAATGCTGCATACTGCTTTGTTATAGCATTCTTCGGTTCAACCAAAATCCTCAAAAAGTCCTTCTGAGTAAGGGCATCAAGCTCAACCCTTATCGGAAACCTCCCTTGAAACTCAGGAATCAAATCAGATGGCTTCGCTGAATGAAAGGCTCCCGCCGCAATGAATAGTATGTAGTCAGTTCTTATCTGCCCGTATTTAGTAGTAACGGTCGTTCCCTCGATAATCGGAAGAAGATCTCTTTGAACACCTTCCCTTGAAACATCAGGTCCGTGAGAGCCACTTCTAAAGGTGATCTTGTCAATTTCGTCAATAAAGACTATTCCACGATTCTGCACTCTTTCAATCGCTTCTGCCACAACTTTATCCATGTCAAGAAGCTTCTCCGCTTCCAAAGGTAGAAGAGTTCTTCTCGCATCAGCAATTCTCATCCTGCGTCTCTTCGTCTTTTTCGGTACCATTCCTCCCAGTACTCCCGACATGTCGATTCCCATATCCTCCATCCCAGGAATCATTATCATTGGTTGACTATGGTCTTCGATTTCGACCTCAATTTCCAGTTCTTCTAGATCTCCACTTCTCAACCTTTCTCTGTAGTCTTCCCTGCGATTTCTTATTCTATCGACTTCTTCCTGACTGGGTTTTGGCTGCTGCTGGCCCTGGAAAAGCTCAAGAATATTCCTTGTCCCGCTTCCTTTGCTCTGTGGACCGGGAACAAGAGATTCGAGGATTCTCTCTTCCACTTGATACGTTGCTTTACCTTCTACTTCACTCATCTTCTCCTGCTTTACCATGGTGACACCAACTTCGACGAGTTCCCTTATTATCGACTCAACGTTTTTGCCTACGTACCCCACTTCAGTGAACCTGGTTGCCTCAACCTTTGTAAAAGGAGAGTCAGTAAGTTCCGCCAACCTTCTTGCTATCTCGGTCTTTCCAACTCCCGTGGGCCCCATCATAAGTATGTTCTTTGGTATGACATCTCTTCTCATATCTTCTGGAAGCTTCTGCCTTCGAATTCTATTTCTCATTGCTACAGCAACTGCCCTTTTGGCCTTTTCCTGTCCGACTATGTATTTGTCAAGTTCCTCGACTATCTTTTTCGGAGTCAAGTCGTCCAATTCTTCTCTCTTCATTGCTTTTCTCCTCCAAGTGTTTCCAGAGTAAATTTCGTGTTAGTATAAATGCATATTTCGCTGGCAATCTCCATCGCTTTCGTCGCTATCTCTTCCGCCTCCAGGCTACTGTGTCTGATTAATGCCCTTGCAGCTGCGAGAGCATAAGAGCCACCCGATCCTATAGCAAGGACATCTTCATCTGGTTCTATTACTTCCCCACTACCCGATACCAGGAGAATGCTATCTTTGTCGGCAACTAAAAGAAGCGCTTGAAGGTTTCTAAGTACCTTGTTTGTCCTCCACTCTTTGGCCAGGTTTACAGCCGCTCTTTTAAGATTCGCGTTAACTTCCCTCAGTTTCTCTTCAAATTTCTCAAAAAGGGTCATTGCATCGGCCACTGAACCTGCAAAACCAGCCAGAACAGAACCGTCGCCAAGTTTTCTGACCTTTCTGGCTGTTCCCTTCATCACGGTATCACCGATCGTGATCTGACCATCTCCAATCATAACCGTCTTCTCATTCTTCCTCAGAACAAGTATCGTCGTTCCGTGAATATCCTGCATGATTACCTCCTGTTCCTTTTTTCAGCTACCTCGACAACACCGCCGACAACGTCCTCGAAAGTCATTCCCATTGCCCTGGCAGACATTGGAAGATCGCTCAAGTCGGTCATACCGGGTATAGTATTAACTTCAAGAAAGTAAAACTCGTCTTCCCTGAGTATACCGTCGATCCTCGAAAGATCTCGGCAACCCAGAAGCTTGTATATAGCAACCGACTTCTCGATGATCGATTTCTGAACACTCTCTTCTATAGGAGCTGGCACCACAAAGTCTGTCAATCCCGCTATGTACTTCGCTTCATAGTCATAGAAACGCTTCTTCGGTTTGATCTCAAGAATCGGAAGCACTACGGGACCATCTTTCGAATCGATTATGGATATTGTCATTTCTCTACCCGCGATATACTCTTCAAGAAGAAGAGAATCGTAAGCAACTAGCAGTTCTCTAGTTCTGTCCTCCAGAATCGATTGATCATCGCAGATGTGAATCCCTATGCTGGATCCTTCTCTCACAGGCTTTATAACGCAGGGGAATATCTCCCACCCCTCGACGTCTCTATCCCTTTCAACTCTCTTCCATACTGGCAGTTCTACAGATCCGTCGACCAGTCTGTAGGTGATCTCCTTATCGAAGCAGATTGCACTGGTCCTTGAGTCAGAGCCAGTATAAGGTAGACCTGCAAGTTCCAGCATGCCTTGAATAGTTCCGTCTTCGCCAAACCTACCGTGGAGGGCAAGGAAAAAGAGATCGGTCTTCACATCCAGGAGGTCAGCAATAGTGTCTCTCTTAAGATCAAACGGCAGAACTTCAACTCCTAACCTTTCAAGAGAATTAGCAATATTTATTCCACTCTTGACTGACACATCCCTCTCGTTTGAAAAGCCACCGTAGACAACAGCAACTCTCCTGGTCATCAGCCTTCCTCCATTTCGAACTCTTTCTTGCACTTTTCGCAGTAATGAACCTTCTTTCCTCCTCGCTTGATTTTGAGGAAAAGATGAGAATCGCAGATTTCGCATTTCTCTTTGGTGGGCTCATTCCAGTAGAGCTCTCCACATTCGGAACACTTGAAGTAATTCTTCCCTTTCTTGCTACGCAGTTTCTCAACCACCCCTCCGCACTTTGGACATGCGGCGTCTATTCTCACGTTTCTTGTGTACTTGCATTTCGGGTAGGCCGAGCATGCGATAAACTCACCGTACCTGCCCTTTCTCTTAACAAGTACGGAACCACATTCTGGACACTTTTCATCTATCTCCACTTCCATTTTCTGATTGGCTGCAACATCCTTCAACAAGACCTTCCCGTCTATCACGCAGGTGAAAGAAGTCATATCAACAGATTCGTTCTTTTCACATGATCGACACTTCAAATACCCGCCGTATCTTCCGAA
Source organism: Mesotoga sp. (assembly GCA_011620045.1). GTDB lineage: Bacteria > Thermotogota > Thermotogae > Petrotogales > Kosmotogaceae > Mesotoga. Next base: position 326 of record WOZY01000063.1, on the reverse strand, counting down.
TACTATCTTGAAATTGCCGCCACAAGAGCATTCTTTGTCTGTCAGGAACTCAATTCTAAGCTCCCCCTTCTTGATCTTCTTGTCAATCTGATCAAGATCCGTCTTGGAGCCACCATAGAAGCCCTGGACAACATCCTGCCACTTTTTGGTGCCATTTTCTACATCGTCAAGTTCTTCCTCCATGTTTGCGGTAAAATTCGTGTCAACAACATCAGGAAAATAATCATTGAGAAACTCATTTACAATCGAACCTAGTAATGTTGGCCTTAGCTCTCTAGATTGTCGAAGTACGTATTTTCTGTCCAGTAGTGTGGAAATTATTGTCG
>WOZY01000054.1 GCA_011620045.1 Mesotoga sp. | reverse complement strand
GTGTTGAGACCCTGAACGACCTTGACGATTCGATCGGAGGCCTATGGCAGACCGCCTTCTGGGATCAGCTGAAGTTGCTGTGGGTAAGACCTGAGAGACTTGATGACATTCTAATGGACCTTGACCAAAAGATGCCTGAATAACAGATCTGCTCTTGTGGGACCCAAAAAGGGTCCCACTTCTTTCTTCGGGGGTGAGATAGTTGGCTTTAAGAAAGGCTAAGTTAAAGCATTTCGCTTACTTCATCCTACCTGCCTTGTTTCTTCTGATCGTTTTTGTTTTATACCCCACGTTGAACACAATATTCTTGAGTTTCGCGGATGAAGAAGGAAGGCTCTCTCTTTCAAACTACAGAGAGGTTTTCTCCAGCAGAGATATTCTAGATACCCGGGGCTTCAAAAGAGGCTTCCCCTTTGGTTCTCTAATTCACAATATTATGTGGATCGCAATCCATCTTCCTCTCACAACTATTGTCGGATTGTCTCTTGCAGTTCTACTGCGAGGTGCTAAGGGAGGAGGGATCGTCAAATCCATAATATTCCTCGGCATGGTAATGCCGATGATTGTTGGTGGAATAATGATCAGGTTCATGTTCGAGGAGAATGTGGGAGTTGTTAACCTGGTTCTCCAAACATTTGGACTGGAGGCGAAGACCTGGACCGCATATCCTGAGACTGCACTGTTCGCACTGATCTTTGGTTCGGTATGGTTGTGGACAGGCTTTTCAATGATTCTCTATTCGGCCGGACTTGAGACCATACCGAAAACGTATTATGAGGCCGCTCAGATAGATGGTGCTTCGAAGGCAAAGATGCTGTTCAAGATCACGATTCCTTTGCTGAAACCAATAACCGTAGTTGTCCTGACCATGACGCTCCTGTGGGAATTGAAGGTCTTCGATATTGTCTATATAGCAACGATGGGAGGTCCTGGTGGTTCATCGAACGTTCTCGCACTACAAATGTATCTATACGGTTTTCGAGAATGGGATTTTGGGAAGTCTGCGGTTGTTGCCGTTCTAATTACGGCTTTCACCTTGATTGCAGCAATTCCCATGATGAAGTCCGCAGGAGATGAGTCAGAATGAAGAGATCGCGGAAAGACACTCTGGTGAAGACAATAGTTGCATGGACTATCGCTCTTGTCTGGATTCTACCGCTGATGGGTGTTGTAATGACAGCTATACGGCCCTTCAGTGAAGTAATAAATGGCTGGTGGAAACTCGAACCTTTCAACGCGACTCTATCCAATTTCTCCGGAGCGCTGAACCACCAAACAGCACCACTGTATAAGGGAATGATAAACTCTTTGATTATCGCTATTCCTGCCACAATTGCTCCGTTGTTCCTCGCCACACTGGCAGGCTACGGTGTCTCCAGATATGGCTTCCCATTGAGGAAGACCTTTATCCTAACAGTTGTGCTTACTCTCGCCCTCCCTCAACAGATGATAGCCATACCGATTTTTAGAATCATGAGCGGTCTAGGACTTGTGGACACTTATTTTGGACTGATTCTGGTTCACACTGCATGGGGAATACCATGGATAACCTTCTTCATGCGGAACTACTTCAAAACTCTTCCTGCCGACATGGAGGAGGCAGCGAGAATCGATGGAGCGGGAGATTTCGGGATCTTCTTTCGAGTTGTGCTTCCAAATGCATTTCCTGCCATCGCTTCGGCTTCAGCTCTTCAGTTCACATGGGTCTGGAGCGATTTCTTTCTCGCACTCATTCTTGTGTATTCTCCAGGAAAATTGCTTGCAACTCAAAGAATTCCATTGATGCGCGGCGTCTACCACGTGGACTGGGGATTGCTTTCCGCAGCATCCTTAATGGTTATGATCGTTCCAATTCTCATTTATATTCTATTACAGCGGTACTATGTAAAAGGAATGGTAGGTTGGACAATTAAATAGGGATGTCCACCCCCAGGGAAGAAGGAGTTGAAAGCAGCGAACAGTTCCTTCTGTTGAATCAGATCATTATCACTACATCATTCGCAGAGGAGTACGATCAGGTCATTCACATTTGTACCTGTGGGACCGGTTTTCACAAGGTCCCCGGATTTCTCTAGAGCATGGTACGAATCGTTATCCAGCAAGAAGCGCTGAGGATCTATCCCTGCGTCAATCATTCTTTGCATCGAGCGACCGTCAACAATCGCTCCTGCTGCGTCGGTCGGCCCATCGGTGCCATCCGTTCCGACACAGGCAAGTGAAACGTTCTGCATCCCACAGGCCGCGATTGAAAAGGCAAGAGCAAGTTCCTGACATCTGCCTCCGAGGCCTTCTCCTGCAACGTGCACTACGGTCTCTCCACCAACGATCAGTGCCGCAGGTCTCTCCACAGGTCTGTTGAACAGCTCTTCCCTAGCGATTGCGGCAAGAAAAGTACCTGCATCTCTTGCCTCGCAGTCGAGGCTGGTTGTGAGGATCGAGGTGTTGTAACCAAGCTCTCTTGCGAATGTGACTGCAGATTCGCACGCTCTCGTAATACTTCCAATAATCTCTGTCTGAACATTATGGAGTCGATCAGGAGTTTCGACCTTGAGCGCTTCAAGTACCTCCGGTCTTGGCTTGAGCCCATACTTCTCAATAACGGCAAGGGCCTCCTCGCTTGTACTGCTGTCCGGATACGCGGGACCGGACGCGATTGAATCGAGTCGATCTCCCAGTACATCGGAAAGCACCAGTGTGAATATCTGCGATGGAGCGACAAGCCTGGCAAATCGACCTCCCTTAACCGATGATAGATGCTTCCGGACTGTATTGACTTCAACAATACTTGCGCCAGACCGGAACAGCTTGTTGTTCACTTCAACGAGATCTTCGAAAGTAACACCCTCAACCGGTTTCTCGAAAAGCGCCGATCCACCGCCGGAAATCAGAAAGAGAATCTTTTCAGGCCTCTTGGATTCTATGATCTTTAGTACATAGTCGGTGGCCTCAACTGTCTTTATATCAAGAATCGGATGGCCTGCCTCGAAAACCTCTAAACCTTCGATTTCTCCCTGACTGTAGCCATACTTGGTGATGACTATTCCACTTTCAATTTCCTGCCCAAGTTTTTCCTTCGCTGCCCTTGCCATTCTCCAGGCCGCCTTCCCGATAGCCAGCAGAAAGATCGGACCCGTGAGTCCGGACTTCTCGAGAGCCTTCTTGACCGAGCTTTCTGGCTGAACTGCTTCTACGGATTTTTCGATTATGTACCTGGCGTCTTCTCTGATTTCTCTCATATCGATCCTCCTTACGACCCAGAGTAGGTGGAGGAGTTATCGTTAGCGAAAACCCTGTCACTTTCTTTCTTCTGTAGCAAATTGGCTATTTGAGGATTGGACCGATTGAATGAAGGAACCGGCAACATTCAGGAACTTTAACGGAAGGAAGAAGGAAAAGTGACGTACTCATCACCAGACTCTCTTTGAAACCTGTTGTAGATTCGACCTTTAAGACACTGACTATCTCAAATCTCAAATAAAGAAAAAGACGGTGCATGAACACCGTCTTTTTCTCATCTCCAAATCACTTATAGAAGTATAGTCAAGCCCAGATATGGTCCAGGAAGGAAGTTATAAAGTAAACTGAGTCCCGCAGTCAAAAGTATGTTATCTACTGGTCTCAGAACGAATTCCCATCCTCTGCCAAACACCGGGATGAAGAAAAGGAATTTGCCGTCAAAAGTGTACGCATTCAATTCATTTGGTGTCAGTGGCTTTTCATAATATGTGCTGGCCTGGAACAGATAGAAGTCCATTCCTTCGTAACCGGTTATGTTCCCTGCCAGATCATAAACTACGTCTCCATAGAGACCCTGGCCTAGAATGAAATTCTTCGGAGCTGCAACGAAAACCGACGCAACCAGAAGGACTGCCACAAGAATTAAGACTTTTTTCATTAAACTACCCCCTTTTAAGTAATGTTGAGCATATCTCTACCTAATGATTTTACACTTATTACCCGCATCAAGTCAACGTCGCGTCGCGTTTGATTTTCCAAATGCAGTTTTTGACATCCAGCGTGGCCGAAAAGTTAAGGTTCCAGCCACTCTTCTCCGTCGAACGAGTATCTCGAAAGATCGACGCTGTCATCTCGAACTCTGTAATCCCAGACAGTGTAGAGACTTCTGACAGCTCCAGACAAGTGGTAGTTCACAAGAGCTTCATAAGAGTACACTCCCCACTCGATTTCTCTGTAGTCGATGGAGACTATCTCCAGAAGCTCCATCTTCTCGCCTTCTGGAAGAAGATTCTCACTTATGAAGAGAAAAGATGTCTCCTCAATGGTTGAAAACACTCTTTCCGGATCGAATTCCTCTACCCTGCCTCTTGAAGAGAGAAGCATCAGTATCACTGCAAGTACTAAGACTGCGACAAATGTGTATTTTGCCAGAACAGACTTGACTTCACTGTCCAGTTTCTCTTCTGCCTGATCTCTCTCTTCCCCGCTCTTATCCAGTTCACTCAAGACAATGACCCCTTTCGGGGTCAATTATACATAGCTGTCAATCAAAAAACTACCGCGACATTCAGTCTTACTGAACTCAAGACGGACGATAGAATCGCCGTAGGGCTCTCGAAGAAAAAGCCCAGAACGGTTAATGGAGAAGCCGAAACACCCGCTCCAACAAGCAACGTCTGGTTATTCTGAAGAACCAAAGCATAATCAAATCCCGCCCCGATATAAGGCAATATCACAATATTAGTTCCGATTTCATAGTAGAAGTTAATCTTCTGAAGTTCTAGCGGGCTAAAGTATGTCTTCCACGTCCATCCAAGTCCAAGATTTGGACCGGTCCAGCCGGTGATATTTCCAAATACATCCAGTTTTGCCTCTCCGTAAACGGGAGCATGCAAACCGGCTACAAGCGGTTTTCCGTGTGACTTATCTGGCCAGACGATCAGTGGCTCAGAGAACATCGCAACAGCCAGACCTAGCACAACTACAATCAACAACATTTTTTTCATATCTACCCCTCCTCCTAAGTGCTGAACTCAACCGGAGTTCTATTAGATTATACAACAGGAGAAGGCTCAACAAATAGAGTTTTCATCAGTAGATTCAATTATGATGCATTACGGCGTTTACGAGTGAAACCGCTACTCCTCCGACAGATATTCTTTCATATCGGATATTTCAATGCTTGTTTTGTTTTCAAACCTTTCAGCTGCTAGCTCTTAGGCTCATCCTCCGGTATGCTGAAATGTTCGAGAAAAGCATCGAAATCCTCAACATCCGAACTGATTTCAGAAAGGCTCGTTGAACCCTTGATATCTTCGGGAACAATGTAGACCCTGGTCTTTTCCGTCTCGAAAGCACCCACAAAGACAGAAATCATTATCGGCAGCAAAAAGCGAGTGCTGCAACGAGAATATAGATCCTAGCTGGAATCTCCTTTCTCCGGGTATCGGATTTTCTACTGAAAAATGCCCTTGTAGCAAGCGTTCCATTATCGTTCACTGGACAAACACCAACGCACTTCAGACACCTGATGCGTGCTGGACTTCTCACAACGGTCTCTTTCAAAACGTCTATGCAGACAGGGCAGGCAAGATCACACAGGCTACAGTCAACACAGATGGAAGGTCTTCTTCAAATTTTCATCAGGCTGAAGGAGCTGAATAAACCGGTGATCTCGCCCAAGGGCCAGGCATAACGACAGAAAGGCCGTTCAACGAACAAGAAAGCTCCGAGCGAAAGGATAACTGCAATATAGCCAGTGACAGCGATTTCGTCGGTCCATATGTTGAAAAGCGGAGTTGCCGTTCTAGCTGTCTGATTTATCACGAAGAGCAGCATCAATTACTTACCAAATTTCAGTATCCTGTCGAGAAGCACGGGGACTTTGTTGTAATGAGATCTAAGTACCCTCTTCCCCAGCTTTCCAACCCACTCTTGCACGCTTCCCAAAGGACACATCCACCCGCAAAAAAAGGACCCTGCCAGAATAAGCGGGGCCAACAATCCTCCCATGACAAAGAATTTAGAAGGGTGAGTTTTCTGAATGTGGCTGCAATCGGTGAGCAGATTCTATATTGTTACAACACCGCCGAATGGACAAACCGCATGAAGACTTGCAGTCCTGGGAAGTTCAGCTATATGTTTTTCTGCAAGATAGTGGCCAACGCTTATATACAGAACAAGAGCAAAAGAGATTACCTGGACTGCCAATCGCGATTTCTGGTAGCGGTTTTTCACGGTCTCACTTTCTCCAGTAGAAAGTATTCTATTTGACGTGAGTAACGTTAGAGTTTCCTTAGAACGAACTAATGCTAGAATTGTCCCAGAATTAGATTTACAGGAGTGATGCGCATTGGGAAAGATAATAGTCCTCGCCGGCAATGTCGGCGCCGGCAAATCTACAATAGCAGGTGCAATAGCGGAAGGACTGGGTTATAAGATTCACTTCGAGTCGGTTTCCGATAATCCTTTCTTGGAAGATTTCTACTACGATCAGAAGCGATGGTCCTATCATCTCCAGACTTACTTTCTCTATCACAGGTACTGCTCGCTAAAGAGTGCCGAGGAGAATGAAAGTACTGTCTTTGATCGTTCAATATACGAAGACAAAGAGATTTTCGCTCGAAACCTTTTCGAGACCGGAAAGATGTCCGACAGGGAATTCAAGGCGTATGTAACAATGTTCGACTCTATGATAGAGTATCTGAAGAAGCCTGATCTCCTGGTCTATATAGACGCCGATGTTGACACTAT
>WOZY01000092.1 GCA_011620045.1 Mesotoga sp. | reverse complement strand
CGAAACGAATGCCGATCTTCTCGAGCTGAAACCTTTGGATGAAGAAGGTGGAAGGAGAGTTAGATACATCTGGGAGGGGGAAAGCGTAAGTATGAATCCCATCCCACCTCTCGAACCTTTTTCGGTAGATCCGAATGAGTACGACCTCATTTTTCTCGGTTCGCCTGTCTGGGCGATGAGCTACGCTCCGCCAGTGGAGAGTTTTTTGAGGAAAGCTAAGCTTTCAAACAAAAACATAGCACTTTTTTGCACTCATGAAGGTCTAATGGGAATCGTCTTTCAAGAAATGATCAGCAAATTATCTGATAACAAGATCGTTGGTGCGATTGATTTCTACGATCCTATTGGTTCTGGTGTGAAGTACGCTGCAAATGCAAGTGCCAACTGGGCAAGGCAGGTGCTGAAATCGACTAACTAAAGATCCTCGATAATCATCATTTGTGCGAGACCCTTGTCTTTGAGCTATAGACAAGGGTCTTATTATTTGGAGTCCAACTCCAAACTAATAGAATAATGAGAAACTCAAGAAGCCACCTGGACAATGGAATGAAGCATGACACTATTCCCAATCAAGTGCTCTTCCTCCAGGGTGACGGTGATAGCTCCGGTAGGCAAGCAGGATGCGGTATAATCTTGGCGAATGAATTGAAAACTGTATCTAAGAGGGGTTGATTGTGTTGGAAGATTACAGGTGGATCTATTTGATCATCCTTCTGCAGGCAGTTCTTCTCGGGGCAGCGCTTTTCTTTGGACAGGACTTGACCCTCTCCTCGGCTCAGAGCGGTCTCTATCATGAGTCAAACATTAGGGAAATTGCAGGAGAATTGCTCCACGAATATTTTGTAAGCCATGAAGATCGATCTCTTCCCTCTGATTCAAGACTGAGCGGCTTTGTAATAGAAGACATCAAGATCCGTGAGGAATCCTGTGATTCGGCTGTTTTGTTGGCTTCAGTCTCCTTCAAGCCTTACGATATTGATGTTTCGAGCTGGGCTTTCCTGGCTACTCGTGATGGTCAATGGATAAAAGACCTTCGGTTAACAGTGTATCTGGAAAGGGATCAGTCGGGTCGCTTTTCGATTGTCCGTACCGACCCCTCTATTTAGAAGCGGTCTTTTTGTAGACTTGAAGACGGTTCTTTCCTTTGCTCTTTGCATCATGAAGTGCCAGATCGGCACGGTATATCATACCGTCGATACTGTCTCCTTCTCCGAGATACTCTGTAATCCCTATAGTCACCGTAGCAGTGGTGTCCTCTTCCAAGCCTCTTTTCTCAAGTCGATCGAGGATTCTCTTCCCCATAGACACGGCGCCTTCCATGGCAACACCGGGCAGGATTATCAAGAACTCGTCTCCACCCCATCTGATTACCCGGTCGGAATTTCTGATGACCATCTTAACTGATTCGACCACCCATGAAAGAATAAAATCACCATACATATGACCCAGGGAATCGTTTATTGCCTTGAGGTCATCGACATCGAGCATCATCAATGAGAGAGGTGTGGAGAATTGATTCGATTTCTTGATCTCCGCGGCAGAAAACTCTTGGAGCCCATACCTGCTCAGTGCGCCCGTTAGAGCGTCGTAATAGGTGAGTCTTATGATCTCTCCTCTGCTTCGAATTCTGCTGATTGCCTCGGTGACATGTGCGGCCAGTAATTCTGCGAGCTCAACATCCTCGCTGTCAAACGCGTCCAGCTCAGTTGATATCGTTTGAAAAACTCCAAATTTTCCAAGAGGTATGCTCAGCGCGGACCTGTAATCGCTACTTCTGGGTCTTGCCTCCTGGCACTTTGAAATATCGGGAAAGACGAGAGCTTTTCCCTCCCAGAGGGTCCTCCCGGCGATTCCTTCATACTTGCTGTAGCGTTCTTCACCATTATCTGGAACTGAATTGGTCACCCTCTTCACAACGAGATCTTCCCCCTCCACAATGTCTAGACTGTATACGTCGAATTCTAAAATTCTGCAGGACGCATTTACGAAGAGATCATAGACCTCTTCCTCCGTATCTGCCTTCCACAGTTCAAGGGCGACCTCATGAAGTCTCCGTATCTTGTTCCTGCTCATCTGGAGCTTATACTTGGCTTTCTCACTATCGCTTATATCAATCGAGTACTTGACGCTAGAGAATTCAGAGTCTTTGTCTTTCAGATCAATCACGAAACTTCTAAAGTATTCGCTTTCTTCTTCATGTTGAACCAACTCAATGAAACTTTCTTTTCTGGGAGACATATCTTGATCTTGAGTACTGAAGCCAGCTTTCATTGCCGTCTTGTTCAGCCATATCGAGTCGCAAGAACTATCTTTTATAGAGACTGCTACCGGTGCGTTCTGAACGATCTTTATGAAGGAGGAAAGAAGAGAGTTTCGGTAACCTTCGCTAGCCAGGTGTCGACCTAACTCTTCGAATCTGATCTTGACTGTGCAATCGAACTTCTCGGCCTTGCCCAAATAATAGCGCGGCACGCCAAAAGCCTTGGTGCAGCACGCAAAGTCAGCACTCTCTCCATTACTTGCCCTGAGAATGATTGAAGATAGATCTTCAATTCCCAGCATTGAGGAAAGCCTTCCAATGTCGCTGTACGTAGAGAAGATTTCACTCAGCCTGGAGTCTGATTTTCCGGACCCAGTACTGTCAACAAGATCGATGCTATCTTCATTGACAGAAAAGACTAGCTCGAATTCCTCCATATCTCGGTTGTCGAAATGAGGAGACCTCGATTCAGAGTTCTTAAAAGGCATCACAGAATTCGTTTCTCCAAAATTGTCAACCACCCTCCAATTTCTATATATATAAAATTATGCAAACTCATGCCACCAGAAGAAAGAAGTCATTGAATGATCGCACTTAACTTAGTATAATCTAAGACGTCGACACACATTAGGATTCTGGGATGAGATTGACTTGAAGAAGACCTATCAATGGACAACAAAGACCACTGCGTTAATAGTAGTTCTGATTATCGTAAAATCCCTTGTCTTTTACGGTTACACTGCTGAGCTTGCAAGGGCATCCCTGTTGCTTGGAACTCTCTCCTGGTTGGCATTTCTTCTACTGCTTTTCTGGGTGGTATTCAGAGGGAAGTTCTTTCTTCTGTACTGTGTTATCTCATGTATTCTCTTCGTTGATTTTTTATACTTCCAGTATTTCGGTTTTCTACCTTCGGTGAAGGAACTTGTCCATGTTGGACAAGTAGGTGCGGTAAAAGACAGTATAATCTACGTCCTTCATCCAGTAAGCTTCATATTTATAGTCGACTTGATACCCGTCGGTTTCTACTTGAGAAAAAAGGCTCCTCCAGCTGAAGAATGGACTGGAAGGAAGCCGGGGTACACGGATATCCTTATTACGATTGTTATGTTGATAGGCCTTATTTTACCTTTTTCCTCCGAAGCGCTGCAGTCCTACTTTGTCTTCAATAGATACGGCGTACTTGCCTATCACGTGTTTGATCTGGTGAAGGCAGTCCCCGGAGTTGACAAAGGGATAGCCGTTGACGAGAGAGTCTCTTACAAAGGTTACGTCAATAAGATGGCGGAGGCAGGCAAGTACTTTTCCATTGCAGAAGGCAGGAACATCATCGTGATACAACTCGAGTCATTCCAGGATTTCCTTGTTAACTTCACTTACAATGGTCAGGAAATCACACCGAACCTAAATCGTCTGGTCTCGGTCGATTCCCTATATTTTGATGAAGTATATCAACAGGTTGGAGCGGGAAATACTTCTGATTGCGAATTCGTTATTCTTAATTCAATGCATTCTCTCGGAGAAGTCTCCGTATATCAGACAAGAGAAGACAACAGTTTTTACAGTCTACCATCGCTTCTCAAGTCTGAAGGCTACTACACGGTTGCATTTCATGGCAACAATGGGTGGTTCTGGAACCGAGAGAAGATCTATCCAGCATTAGGTTTTTCCGACTTCATAAGTCTAGAGGATATGGAAAGCGATGAGATTGTCGGTTTTGGATTGAGTGATTTCTCACTGTTCAGGCAAACGCTGGAACATCTAGAAAGTTTGGTGGAACCGTTCTTTGCATTCATCGTGACGCTGACCAGCCACAATCCGTATGAAATTCCCGAGGAATTGAGAAGCATAGAGCTACTTCCGGAGCACGAAGAGACCCTATTCGGCAACTACATTCAGTCTGTCAATTATGCAGACAGGGCACTCGGCGAATTCGTCGAAGGTCTTAAGAAGGCCGGGCTGTATGAAGACTCACTGATAGTCCTATATGGTGATCATGCGGGGCTGTACCCATTCAACAAAGAGAACAAAGACATCTTGACCGATCTTCTTCAAGACGAGTATGATTTCGCGCAGGCGATGAATATACCGCTGATCTTTCACATACCGGGTTCCGATCTTCGGATAGTAAACTCTACAGTTGGCGGTCAGATTGATTTCTTCCCGACTCTTCTGAATCTCATCGGAATAGTGGAGCGAAACGGGATCCTTTTCGGACGTGATCTTTTGAATGCTTCATCGGGATTTGCCGCATTAACTCATTACGTCCCCGAAGGCTCCTTCATCGATAATAGTAGAGTGTTTATCATGTCAAGCGACGGAGTACTCAACAACAGCAGCGCAATCGACAGGAAGAGCGGAGTAGAGATAGCTCCTTTCAGTTGCCTGGATGGATATAAAGACTCCATACAGCAGATAGCAGCCTCGAGGTATTTCATTCTCAAAAACTCGATTTCGAATCTGACGGGCGCAACAGACACCGAAGAAAACTAGACCCTGAAAGCGGAAGGACCACGAGAGCTTTACCTTTGCCGCTCGGCATAAAGCATCGTTATGTCCGGCTACAAAAGCTGTCAAAAGATCTATCGTTGTCTTCTATTCATCTTCAAAGAAGTTGATACACCAAACAATTAGACCTGCTTTGTCTTGCTTTTCCTATACTCAATCTCCGTCTGCTCTGCCTATTCCTTTATGCCTGTGCCGACAAGACTTTTCACGAATAGATTCTGCAACAGGAAGAAAACGACAAGCGTTGGCATGACTGCTATCATAGTACCGGCCATTATTATCCCCCAGTTGTTAGCAGATTCGGCATCTATCAGCATTTTCACTCCAATTTGCACTGTCTTCATCTTATCTTCCATCGTAACTATCAGAGGCCAGAGATATATGTTCCACGAATAGACAAAGTTTATGATCGCCGAACCTGCAATGATCGATTTGGAAAGAGGCAGAAGGATCTTCAAGAAATACTTGATCGGACCGGCACCATCGATTCTAGCAGCGTCCTCCAGAGAAAGCGGAATCGTCATGAATTGCTGCCTCATTAAAAAAGTGTTTGTTGCACTCGCCATAAATGGAATTGTCAGCGCCCAGTAGGTATTTACCCACCCAAATCTGTTCATCAACGAGAATAGTGGAACAATCATAATAGTCTCTGCCGGCAGGAAGAGCGTTGCAAATAGAAAACCGAATGCCAGTCCTCTTCCGGTGAATCTAAAGTTTGAAAAGGCGTATCCCGCAAGTGTTCCCGTTACGAGCTTGCCAAGAGTAATCGCTACTGACACGATTGCACTGTTTAGAAGCAGACGCGCGAAAGGAACAGTCTTGAAAGCATCGAAGTAGTTCTTGATATGGAACGCTGTCGGGAAAAACTTCGAGGGAAAAGAAAAGACGCTTTGAGGTGGCTGAAGGCTCATAGTGATAGCAAGAATCAACGGCATTATGAAAATGAATGAAACAGAAATCAGGACGACTTCAATAATCACTGTATTCAGTAGTTTTCTAGTAGACTTCTTCATGGCCGCACCTCACTGGTAGTAAACTCGTCTTTCCACAACCGTGAAATAGACAATAGTTACAACTATCATTATGAGAAACATGATAACACTTTGAGCTGAGGCAGGTCCCCTCTTCTGATAAGTGAAGGCGTCCAGGTACAGTCTGTAGATCATGTTTGTTGTATAGCCGCCGGGTCCGCCCTTAGTCATTACATCGACTATTGCAAACGACGTGAACATCGTGCTAACAATATTCATTATTACGAGATAGAACGTTATTGGTGAGACCAGGGGGAAGATGATTCTCCATGTTTTCTTCATCACCCCTGCACCATCCAGAGTAGCTGCTTCAAGCAGATCTCCTGAGACATTTTGGATGCTGGCAATATAAAAAATCATATTGAAGGGGAGTATTTTCCATACCGTGGCGAAGATCAAGGCATAGAATGCATACGGTTTCGAAGTCAACCATTCGACCTGAACTCCGAAAAGCTTCATGAACGCATAGTTGACATGACCAACAACCGGGTTTAGGAGAAAGGTCCATAATGTGCCTGCAATTGCCGGTGAAACCGCATAAGGAGCAAACAAAAATGTCCTATAGAGCTTTGTACCCGGAACATTCTGAGTAAGAAGCATAGCAATTATGAAGCCTAGAAATATTGAGATTGTCACAGATAGTCCCACGTAAACCACTGTCAACCGCACCGATGAGAGATACTGCTCATTGTTGAATAGATTAATGTAGTTCTGAATCCCCACAAAAGTAGTCTTGTTACCGAAAGTAGACACCCTGTAAAGACTCAACCTGAAAGCTTCTACTGCGGGATAGTAGATAAACAAGACTATTATCAGAAAGGTAGGCACCAGCAAAAGATATGGTAACCACTTTCGCATTCTCCACCTCCATATCAAGTGGAGCGGGCCTTGAGCCCGCTCCACTCAGAAACAGAAAAGACTAATAG
>WOZY01000299.1 GCA_011620045.1 Mesotoga sp. | reverse complement strand
TGTTCTTCCCAGCATCACTTCTTCAAAGGTTCATCGCCAGCCTTGCGTCCCGGCATGTTTTTCGCCGGCATTGCGACCGCCGATGTTCTTCGGCGCATTGCGTCTAATGTTTTATTCCAGCATCTCCTGCTGCCGAAGGCAGCATTGCGCCTTCCAACTGCTGTCTCTCATGCACTACTTCCCAAAATGGATCTTGGTATAATCAAGAATCGAGATACTATCTGGCATTTATGCAACATCTTCTGGGGAGGTGCGGTCTTGAAATCGAAAGTGGGTCACTCAATGTCTATGCTATTTTTGGAATTTTTTTGGGAACTTTAGCTCTTCTTAACTACCTCTTCCCGCTAAATGATATGCCCTTTCCAGGCGTACCTCACAGCGTGGGGTTTCGTTCTTTCGAAGTAACGAATCCCGAACCGATAGGAGTTTCAGGAATCAATTACTCTGATTCCGCGAAGATACGGCTGGATTTTTGGTATCCAGCAGATGAGGTTTCGGTTATGAAAGAAAGGGTTGGATGAACAATGGTCCGATTGTCTTTGGGGATTTCAAGATAATGACCGATTACCCAAAGGACTTATTCGACCATCTATACAGAGTACGAACTAATTCATTCACAGGTGCACCGCCATCCATGGATTCGTCTAGCTGACCTATTGTCATATTGCTTCTCGGTTGGTCGTCAATAAGTGAATTACATACCTCCCTGGCCGATTCTCTGGCTAGCAGCGGATATCTTGTCGCAGGAATAGAGCACCCGGGCGCCTGTGCAGTGGTAAACTTTTCGGACAATAGCGTCTATTATTTTTTGGGAAAGGATCTTCTTGACGGATTGCCTTTAGGCACTAGAGTGAATAAACTCAGGTTTCTGTCCGAATATCTTTCTCGTGATATTGACTATGTAATTGAGTTTCTCAAAGAGATGAACGAAGATCCTTCTTCAGATTTCTAAGAAAGGTTGGATATGGAGGGCATCGGTCTCTACGGCCGTTCCGAAGGTGGGTCCGTCGCCATACGGTATGCGCTCTAAAACAAGGAAGTCCCAATGGTCTTGGCCGATCCTACCCTTGAAGGTTTCACCATTCAGGAACTGGTTTCAGGGCTTTCAAATCCAGTACTGTTGATGACTTCAAGTGAATGGGAATCCGGTGTCAATGGCGAGTTCCTTTCCATGATTCCGGAAGACTCTGTAAAATCGAACTACAACTTACGCATAAGTGGCATGAGACATGTCGACTTCGCAATGGTCAGAAATCTCTCTCCACTAACTTACTTCTTCGGCGAGACAGGAAGGTTCATGAACAAAAAAGATGCGATGAATTATCTGGACAGTGCGGTGAAGTTCTTCTTTGATAGTATCTTTTTCGGCAAAAGCGTTGGGCCACTTTTCAAGCTCTCGGATTTCGTGCCCGAATTCTCTTTAAGTGAGTATTAGTTTCCTCCATTGAAGTCATATTCTCTGTTCATCATTAGTTCGGCCATTTCGAAGTCGAGAGGAGTAGTTATCTTTGGGTTTGGAACGATCGAGTCGACAGTAACCACACTGCCGCCGCACCCTATGAACAGTTGCGCATCATCAGTTGAGTTTTGAATTCCATCTGCAACTGCTTTTCTGTGTGCCTGCACGATTTCATGAAACGTGAAGGTCTGTGGGGTCTCTGCCCTTCTGAGATTACTTCTATTCGGAACGTCGACTACTACTTCATCTTGCACCAGATATACTGTCTCTGTTGCTTTTTCAGTTACTACGACTCCCGTTCCAGGAGCGATAAGTCTAAGGATCTCCGGAATCTGCTTGTTCGAAAAGAAAGGTCTTGCTGCATCATGTATCATGACTATCTCTGGTTTGACTGTCTCGCAGAACAAAAGCCCGTTTTGAACGGACTCTTGCCTAGTCTCTCCTCCAGACACGACACTTACTGAGTCAATTCCTCTTTCCTCGAGAATCTTCCTCGCCTGGCCTATCCAGTCCTTGTGAATGACAAGCACAATAAAATCAACATGAGCAGATCCGTGAAATATTTCCACGGATCTCACGAATATCTCTTTTCCTGCAAGAGACATAAACTGTTTTGGAAGGGAAGAATGCATTCTCAGCCCCAAACCACCAGCTACTATGAGTGCCCCTGTTTTCATCTAAGTAAATGAACCACAAGTCCGCTGCGCAGTTTTGGCTCGAACCAGGTCGATTTTGGAGGCATTATCCTTCCCTGATCGGCGACAGCCAATAGTTCCTCCATCGAAGTGGGGAACATCGAAAACGCAACCGCCCAGCCGTTTGCTATTCTGTTTTCAAGAGCCTTCAGGCCCCTAATTCCTCCGACGAAATCGATCCTTGAATCCTTTCTAGGATTATCGATCCCAAGAATAGGGCTCAGAAGGTTCTTCTGAAGTATATCGACATCAAGGCTGGAGACGGGGTCCTTCGCGTCAAACGTGCCTTCTCTTGCGGTGAGTTTGTACCACTTTCCCAAAAGGCACATTCCGAAGTCGTGTCTCTTCAAAGGCCTGAAAGGACTCTCCGGAGCATCTTCAACTTCAAAGGCACGACTGACTCTCTCTAAGAATTCCGACTCGGACAGACCATTCAGATCCTTAACTACTCTGTTATAGTCCATTATCTTAAGATGAGAATGGGGAAACGCTACTGCCATGAAGAAGTTGTACTCTTCATCTCCCGTATGACCCGGGTCGGATTCCTTCAGAATCTCCCTCACTCTGGAAGAAGATGCTGCACGATGGTGACCATCGGCAATATACATGCACTCGACTTCTTCAAATGCGCTCCTCAGCTCCGCCACCTTTTCCTTTTCCTTGACGGCATACAGTCTATGTTCAACATCGTTTTCATCTATGACTCGCATCGACAGAGGTAATTGCTTGCAGTAGTCCTGCAAAAGAGTATCAAGCTTTTCATTTGCTCTAAATGTGAGGAAGACCATTCCCGTATTTGCATTGACAGTTCTTATATGCTTTACCCTGTCTTCTTCTTTGTCCTGTCTTGTGAGTTCATGCTTCTTGATTAGATCTTTCTGATACTCTTCCACACTAGCTCCGCCGACTACTCCAATCTGAACATGATCTTTCATCTTCTGCCAGTAAATGTAATAGATCGGTTCCTCCTCCTGTACGAGGATTCCATCATGAAGCATTCTTTCGAAGTTCTCTTTGGCTTTCATATATACCGACTCGGCATAATGATCTGATTCCATGGGAAGATCAATCTCAGCTCTGATGACATGAATGAAACTCTCGGGGCTTCTCCCAATCTCTCTGGCTTCTTCAAACGATATGACATCATAAGGCGGGCAGTTTACCTTTTGCTCCATTCCCTCCGCAGGTCTCACCGCTCTAAAAGGTCTGAAATCAGACAAGCTCTATCCCTCCTCAACAAATCGTGTATAGTAATCTTTCTGGAGATCAAATATCTCTTCTCCTTCATCATCGTATCCAAGGTGGGTATAACCTAGCACATGCAGTACACCGTGTATCAAGATATAGTAGAGTTCTTCTTCAAAGGAGTTCTCAAACTCGGCAGCCTGTTCGGAGATTCTGTCGAGCGAAATTACTATATCACCAATCGTCTCTTCTTCCAAACCATACTGAAAAGAAAGAACGTCTGTTGGTTCATCTTTGTGCCTGAATTCCTTGTTTATGCTTTCAATTTCGGAATCATCTGTAAGCAGAATGTTCAATGTTCCAATATCTCTGTCTCCAAGTTCTGCCCTAATCACCTTATCTACAATGCTAGTTATTTTGCTCTTTTCTATCTTCTTCGGTGTGCTGTTTTGAATCAGAATCTCCACTGATCGACACCACCTTTTCAGTAGCCTCTTTCGGATACTCGATTCTCTGTTGATTCATGCTCATCAGAACTCTGGTGAAGGCTTCAATGATCTTCTCCAGATCATCCAGATCAAGACCACTCTGGTCAAGTTGTCTTTCATTATAGATGCCGTTGACAACCTCTTCGACCAGCTCCTGGGTTTTTGCGGGAGTAGGCTTGTTTATACTCTTGAACGCCGCCTCGACCGAATCGGCCAGCATGATTATTCCAGACTCCTTAAACTGGGGCTTTGGACCCGGGTACCTGAAATCGTCGCTCCGTTCTTCCTGACCCAGTGTCTTCGCCTTGTGAAAGAAGAATTTCTTGATTCTTGTCCCGTGATGTTCTTTGATAACGTCCTCCACAAGAAGCGGAAGCCTGTACTTTCTGGCCAGTTCGATACCCTGCTTTACGTGTTCGTTTATCACAAGATTCGACATTGAAGGTGTAATATTATCGTGCGGATTTGTCCCCTCTTGCTGGTTCTCAGTGAAATATTGTGGCCGTTTCGATTTCCCTATGTCGTGAAAATACGAAGCAACTCTAGCAAGTATGGAGTTCGCTCCGATTTTCTCAGCAGCGGCTTCCGAAAGGTTGGCAAGTGATATGCTGTGATAATAGGTTCCAGGTGCGTATATCGATAAATTCTTCAGCAGTGGGTGAGAGAGATTCCCCAACTCTATGAGGCCGGTGTTCGAGTAGATTCTGCTAGCGTATTCCAGATAAGGGACTATTCCAATTACAATTACCGAAGATAAAATCGGATTGGCAAAAGCAATCAGCAGATCCAGCGCGTGTAAAGGCTCTCCCTGGAGTATTATTCTGATCGCGTTAATCGCCACGAATATCAAACTGACTTCAAATCCGGCTCTGGCAATTTCGATTCTTCTCTCTATTGCTCTTGTTGTAAGCGCTGTCGCCAGCACTACTACAGACAACAAGATGAAAGTCTCAAGTGAGTTATCGAGATTGGCAGATGCAAGGAACGACATAAACAATCCGCTGCCTATTCCTTCCTGATAACCTATCAGTACCGTCACCATTGACACACTGAGAAAGATTGGAGTCATCTCAGGCAATAAGGCCTCTTCCGTAAGTGAGGGCACGAAGGAATTCACAAAAACCCCAAAAGCGACCACCGAAAAGAATGTTATCCGGTATGCCCTGTGAAGATTGAAGTACCTGTTGCTCCTCACGGACCTTTCAGCAAAAATATACCAGAGAATCGCCGAGCCCACAAAATACAGAAAGGATTTTGAGGGAAGCGCAAGGAATGGCAACCTGTTCAGCAGGGCAAGAAATACGGGAAAGACAACAAAATTCGTGAGATCTTTGACATTCAGGAGTCTCTCTAGAGGGAATTGGACTTTAGGGATATCGCTATTCCTCGACCTTTTCTTCTCTTTCATACTCATCGTAAGCCTTTATAATGTCTTTCACAAGGGGATTTCTCACTACATCCTGTTCTGTCAGGTAGGAAAACCCGACTGTAGAGATCGAATCCAATACCTTCTGCACAACAACTAGGCCCGACCCCGATTCCCTTGGAAGGTCAATCTGAGTTATGTCCCCCGTAACCACTACCCTTGATCCGAAGCCTATCCTGGTAAGAAACATCTTCATTTGCTGATAAGTGGTATTTTGTGCTTCGTCAAGAATTATGAAAGAGTTGTTCAGGGTCCTTCCTCTCATATATGCAAGAGGGACAACTTCGATTATCGAGCTCTCTCTGTAATAAGCGAGTTTCTCTGCAGGGATCATCTCCATAAGCGCGTCGTAGAGGGGCCTCAAATAAGGGTCAACTTTGTCAAGAAGAGTTCCGGGAAGATAACCCAACTTCTCACCGGCCTCAACGGCGGGGCGAGTTAGAATTATCCGCTGTACCTTTCCTGATTTCAGGAAATCGACGGCCATTGCTACCGCCAAATAAGTCTTTCCAGTTCCGGCGGGACCGATAGAGAAGACGAGTTCCCTCTCCTTCATCATTTCCATGTAATTCTTCTGCCCGATCGTTTTGGGTCTTATTCTATTGGAAAGTAAAGCTGTCTCCTTTACTTCGTTGTAAACCCCCTTGAAACTTTCTCCATCTTCGTCGTGCTGCAGGTGCTGATCAACAATATACTCAAACTCCCTCCACTCTACAAGATGGCCGTCTCTGCTAATTTGAACGAGTTCATCCACAATCTTTCCAGCTATGTCAATTCCACTACCGTCTTCGCCTTTTATCCAGATCTCATCACCAATAATAGAAATCCTTACATCAAGTTTTTTCTGAATAAACTTCGCTTTTCGATCATACTCTCCGAAAAGCTCGGCGACTTCAACTCCTGTGGGAAGACTGAGCTTTCGTACCGCCAAAAGAACACCTCCTACTCCAGAGATTATACATTAATATTCCGAGATAAGGAGGAATTAATGCATCGGCATTTCACTCACTATCATCATTCGGAGCAAGTGTTCTTGCAGAGCTGTTTAGCTCTGCAAGCAGATCTCTTATCCTTCTTGTTGTGAGGCCAAATTCCTTGGCAATTTCATTTATGTCATTTCCCAGGACTTCCGAACGTTGCAATAGGAGCTCTTGTGAAACGCTCTTGTAGACCTCCTGAAGAAAGTCTTTGTAACTTGTCCCATTTACCATTCTGGCGACTATTGCCTCCTCGGCCAGAACCTTGACATTCTTCGACATGGAGGAACTGACGGAAGCTTGAACAACATCATTCACCGCCAGATACTCCTCAATCATGTTGATCAATTCCCTCACATTTCCCGGATAGCTGTATGACAGGAATCTTTCCTTCAGGTCCTGCGGAATATTCTCAAACTTGACGAGGTATCCCTTTTTCTCAAGAATTTCGTCGAAGATTAGTGGGATATCACTCTTCCTTTCTCTCAAAGGCGGGAG
>WOZY01000301.1 GCA_011620045.1 Mesotoga sp. | reverse complement strand
CTTGATAAAGTCGATTAGAGATTCTGGCTTCGATTACTTGAAGATAGATTTCCTATTCGCGGGTGCTATCCCTGGAAAGAGGTTTGATGAAAGCGTCACCCCCGTTGAAGCCTACAGAGCAGGTATGCGGACAATCAGAAACTCTGCTGGAGAAGATTGCTTCATTCTTGGCTGTGGTGCGCCACTCCTCCCTTCAGTTGGTTTTGTCGATGGAATGAGGATAGGATCAGATACTGCTCCTCATTGGAACGGTGAACCCATGGATATCGGGGTTCCCAGCGCAAGATTCTGCTTGAGAAACGCATATACAAGATCCTTCATGCACCGAAGACTGTGGCTCAACGATCCCGATACGATCATCCTCGGAGACTGCGATCTAACCGAAGAAGAAAAGAGAATCTTTGCCCTTTCGGTGGGATTGCTTGACGGAATGATGCTCAATAGCGATGACATGGCGGGAGTAGACAAAAATGGAATAGGGCTGCTAAGAGAAGCGATGTCGCTTAGAGGAGGAGAACCAAGGGTATTCCTTGACGGTATGAATGGGGTTTTTGCGGCCTGTACGAGAAAGGCCCCTCAATGTAACGTGATTTCATTTGTGAATCTTACTGATACACCGAGGCATTCGATAAAACTAAAGGAGATGTATCGGGATTGGTCCGGTGTGGTACCTTCTGTCGATGAAGTTGAGCTTCCAGAAAGAAGCATCTGGATAGAGAAGATGGGATCCAACACAGAATGAATCCGTTGCCCTAACCTGTCCGCAAAGACGGAATATTGCTTATTGCACTCTCATTATTCGCACAATAATGCTTTAATTAGCTGCTTTCTGTTTTCCGGAGGTGAGGTTTCAATCCTCCTGGACTAGAATCCAGACAGTCAACGGTGGGATCTCGGCCGTGTTCTCGTGAAAAGAGATGCTTCTTCCAGAAAGGTATTCACGGAATTCTCCTTCAAATTGAGGGTTGAAGAAGGCAGTCTCCCTTGAAGGGTTAATCGCAACGATCACTTCGTCAGAGTCCTTCCATCTCCTGAATGAGAAAACCGGTCCTTCGGCCGTCAATACTTCATATTCTCCGTCTTTAATCGATTCATGAGCTCTTCTAAGATCAATAAGGGTTTTGTAGTATTCGTAGATCTCCCAATTCCATTTCTCCTCATCCCAAAGCATGGGAGCCCTGTTTTCAGGATCCTTTCCGCCCTTCATTCCAACTTCATCTCCGTAGTAGATTACAGGGCTGCCGATGAAGGTCATCTGAATCGCCACCGCTATCTTCAGAAGATCAACCTGATTGAAGGCAAGGGTAAGAATTCTCTCGGTGTCGTGGCTGTCCAGAATGTTCCAGAGCGAATGCAGCGTTTGAGGCGGATAAGCGTTTAGATACAGATTAGTCATAGCTGCGAACTTTGCAGCAGAGTTTCCCGCTCTGAATACATACTCGGTCACAGCTTCCTTGAAAGGATAATTCATCGCAGAATCGAAGGTCTTACCCCTCAGAAGCGACCTTGCATCGCCCCAGAACTCTGCGACAAGTATCATGTCCCTTTCGAGGCTCTTCACGAGTGGTCTGAAAAAACCGCTCCAGAAGAGAGGGTCGACTTCTGTAGCGACATCGAGGCGCCAGCCACCAATTCCTTCAAGATCGTACTTGCGCACAAGTTTTTCCACGTAAGCCTGCCAGCCTTCGTTGAGGCTGTTTATCTTAGGCATATATGCGTAGCCGTTCCATCCCACATATGTCATTGCCCTATCCTGGATCTTCCTTATTGGAAAGCGTTTGACAAAATACCAGTCCTTGTAGGGGGAAGACTCCTCTCTTTCACGGAGATCTTTGAAGGCGAAGAAGTCGTAACCGGTATGATTGAAGACTCCATCGAGAATCAATCTGATACCAGAATCTTCTGCCAGTGAAATGAGCTCCTCGAAAATATAGTCGTCGCCGAAATTGTCATCGATCTTCAGGTAGTCTTCGGTATCGTACTTATGGCTTGAAGGACTCTCGAAGATGGGATTCAGATAGATGGCGTCTACCTCCAGTTCAAGAATGTGATCGAAGTGATCGATGATTCCTTTGAGGTCTCCACCAAAAAAGCCGTCACCCCCGAGGTTCGCATTGGCGGGGTTTATATCCCAGGACTGAGTTCCGTTGGGGTCGTTGGTGGGATCTCCATTTGCGAATCTTTCGGGAAATATCTGATAATAGAGCGCTCCTCTAGACCATTCAGGCAGTTCGAAGTACGAGATAGGAAGTTTCTCTTTGGAAAAGCTGAAGAAAGCACGAGGCTCTCGACACAGTCCAAGAGAATCGAGGATGATTAAGTCCTTTCCTGTCCCGATCTCAAAGTAGTATTCAAGGATTTCGACCTCGATTCTTTCACTTCTATAAAAGCTTTGGTTGCCGAAATCACGGAGATACTCGAGTGAGTACTCTTTGCCATCGATTATCAGCTGCACTTCATAAGTGTTCCCTGAGGGCAGTGAAACAGCGAAGTAGAACTCCTTTTCATTTATCGGGTTGAAATAATCCCTGTTTCCAAAATCATGTATGACCGAATTCTGAAGCTCCCCGAAGTCCTCAACGAACAGAAGAAAGAGTCCGTTTTCACCCTCGCTTTGATTGCCACGATCGTTTTCAGCTGTGAGAGTGGACTCTTCAGTAGAGAAATAATAGTGATACATGCCCGGTTCAAGAGTGGTTTCGGCTCTCCACCAGTCGTTTTCGAGCCGTGACATTTCCAGCTCCAATGATTTCTCAAGAATTACTATCGAAGGCGTAGAGTCCGATGTGGTACTAAATGAAACTCCATGAGTCATCACTATTGCTGAGATGAATATCAAGACCATCGTTCTCTTCATCATTTCAGCTCCTCCTTGATTCTTCTCCTGGTCAAGGCGTTTGCACCCCAAACTCCGAAGAGAATTAGAGCTACTCCAAGAATCTGAATTGAACCAAACCTTTCGCCCCTGAAGATAACACCGGCCAGAAGAGACACAACAGTTGACAGGTAAACAAATACAGTTGAACGCGAAGCTTGGAGTTTGGACAGCATGAAGTTGATCAGAAAGAAGGCTCCAACCGACGATAATGTACCGAGGTATAGAGCAGCAATGGCGACAGTAGGCTGAATGATTCCGCTGACATAGAAGAAAAACTCTCCTCTCGACAAAGACAGTATAACTGCAATCGCGGTGAAAGAGATGAAGCCCATCGTCATCATATGATATGTGATCTCCCATGATCTGAACCTGACCGAGGCTTTTCGCGAGAGAATGTTATAGAAGGCTGCCGAGATTGCGCTGCCTATTAGAATGACCGGTCCCAGGGGACTGCTTCCTGCGGAAATCCCCTTTCCGGCGGTGATCAAAGTTATGCCGAACAGCGCAGTCAAGACCGAGATTATCTGAGGAGCGGCAAGTCTCTCCTTAAGAAATATCCTGGCGAAGATCAGGACGAAGATAGGAATTGTCGAAAGGAGAATTCCAGCTTCCGATGAAGTGGACAAAGAGACCCCAACATTTTCGAAGATGAAGTACATGACTGGCTGAACAAGGCTGAGAAGAAGCAGGTCTTTGAAAACTGCTCTGTAGGGCCTGATTCTGACGATACCAAACAATCTAAACAATGAAATAGTCAGAAAGGCAACAGAAAACCTGTACGAAAGAAAGTACATGGGATTTGTGTATTCAAGTGCGTTCTTCGTGAATAGAAAGGAAAGACCAAAGATAACTGAAGAACCGATTCCTGCAAAATATGCCAAGAGCCTGTCTCTTTCTGTCTCTGCCATAAAGCACCTCAACCAATAATAGCACTGCGATGAAGTAACCGGCAACTCCTCCCGGTGTTTTCAAGGCTTTTCTGTATCTGCTTTCATCAGCTTGACTAATACCGTGCCTATGGTTTCATTCCCCGTTTTCTTGAACACGGGTTCCACGATAAAAGCCCTGCCGTCCACTTTGTAGGTTGAATTCTTTTCCAAAGACTTGCGGCCGGATCACCGGGCGCTTTATCATTATTCACATCCTTTTTGGCCATATAAATACCCCCTTTCACGGTTTCGGCTCAAAAGGTGGATATTAAAATAGGCAAAAAACGGACGGCTTTTAGCACAGTTCCATGGAAGTTTCATCCCGTCACATGTTTATGGGTGCGTCGCACAGTGCTTTGAAGGAGTTTAATGCGAGAGTATCTGCCCGGCTGTATGTCGTTGCCCACAAGCCGCTACGCTTGCTTTACGGCGCTGATGGTTATCGCTCCACTTTTCCCGTAGGCAAAAGTATCGTGGCGTATCCGCCGCGTGGCTCGATACAGACGGAACGAGTCCGCTTGCCTTATGATGTGCCGTCGGTAACGCCGGGCATATTGTTCAAGGAGCGAGTCTAAGACGGATTGCCCCGGAAGCTGAAAAGGGGGTAAAAGGCTTCACGGAGATATCGAACTTATTCGGTCTTGAACGCCGGGACCGATTTCATCAGCTCTGCTTGCAGCCTCTCGCGGATGTTCCCGTCCACGCAGTAGTAAGCGTTCCCGCGGTCGTCGTAGAGCTTGCGGATGGAGAGGCTTGCTATGTACCCGTTGAAATGCTGCATGACGACTTTCATAGCGTAAGAGTCACCCTTGGTCGCGACTATCGGTGCTGTTACCAAGCATCCCATTTATCCGCATTTTCCTCCAAATAGCATTTTAGCAGCTCAAAAGAGCTTGTCAGTCTGTACTGTGAAGTGCTGCGGGCGATATTCAGCATTTCACTGATTTTTGCGTCGCTCTTGTCAAAGAAATAGTACAGCAGGAGGGCCTTGCGTTTTTCCTCTGGCAGCGTGTGCAGCGCGTCGGCCAGCAGGTTCGCGGTTATCCGTTTGCCCGCGATTCGAAACCCCGGCTTCGCTTCTTCCTTAGAATACTCGTCATGGGTGCAAAGCTGGTGTTCCTCATCCGGGTCAGGTCTAAAAAGCTCACTTCTCGAACTCTGCGCTGTCGGTCAAGGTCAGGCGGTTGCCCGTCGCGCCGAGCGTAATGCTGTTAGTCCATGCGCGAGTCTTCTGATCCATCAGGAAAAGGGACGTAGAGGGAATGCCATCTGATTCCGGCGTTACTGATTGTCAAGCATCTTCCATGAAGTCCAGTAAGTCAGCCCTGTCCCGGCCACAGCTGGAACGATCATTTTTTCGATTGATATACAAAGAGGATGTTGGCCGCAGCCAGAAAGCCACTGCCACCGGGTGGGGAACCATTCCCTGATCGCCGCCGCAAAATACCTTACCTGAATTAGAGCTGGTTACCTGCAAATATTCGATATGAGAAAGCATTTCTCCTGATTGTATTGAAACAACTCCTTTCTGTGGAGGTAAAGTTATTCGGTCGTTTTATGGTCGTCAACGGCCTCACTATCGGCCTCCTCTACGATCTGCATATCACAGCAACCGCCTTTTTTCTTCGGGGCCTCCTCTACGATCTGCATATCGCAGCAACCGCCTTTTTTCTTTGGTGTTTCCTCTGTTAGCTTCATATCGCAACTACACTCTCCGGACGTACCACCGAGCAGAGTTTCCCAAAAGCCTTTCTTTTTAGCCATGATAAAACCCCTCCTTATAAAACAGAATTGAAACCATAGCCTGTAATCGTTGCAACAGAAAAGATACACAATACAAATGCAATAACCATCTTTTTCTTAAAGATAGAGTTCAGCAATAACACTTCGGGAATACTTGCACCCGCCCCACCTAAAATCAATGCAATCATAACGCCAGGAGCAACACCCTTAGCAACCAAGATACCTGCAATGGGAATCATAGTTTCGGTACGGATATACATGGGAATGCCGACAATAGCAGCCAAAGGGACTGCCCACAGGTTATTTGCGCCAGCAAAACTAGCCAGCAAATCAGTGGGGATAAACTCGTATATGAAAGCGCCAATCCCTGCGCCCAACAGCAGGAACAGCACGACTCCTCTGAACAGGCCGAAGGAATCCTTCAATCCGAGTTTAATAGCTTGAGCTTGCTTCTGCCAGAAAGTACCCTCCAGTGTCTCCCAGCTTACGCTGTCCTGATGACCGCCCTTGACTGTGACGTTCTTGACTTCTTTTTCAAAGCCCAATTTGTCAAGGATAAGGCCCATCACTACAGCAAACGAAAAAGTGAAAACCGCATAAACAGCTGTAGCTTTCAGCCCAAAAAAGGCTATTATAAGAGTGAGGATTGCCGGATTAAGGATAGGTGAAGTTAATAGAAACGAAATAGCCCCATTGAAAGGCGCGCCACTCTTAAATAAACCTACCAGCACCGGAATAGTGGAACAGGAGCAAAATGGTGTAACAGCACCCAATAAAGCGCCAAGAACACTATTAAGCCCTTTTCTTGGAGTAGTTAACACTTTCTTAATTCGTTCTTGAGAAATGTAAATCTGAAGCAGAGCAACTATAAAACTGATACCGATGAAAAGACCAAACAACTCACCGAACAGCATTAGAAATGTTTTTCCTGCTTGGATAAGGCTTTCACTAGTAAACATAAAGCTGCACCAGCTTTCTTATAGTTAACGGTAAAACAGAACATTTCGTTTTCTCTATCCAGATCGACAATGTAGTTTTGAGCCACAAATGCACATGATATTTCCATCTTTTTAGATTGATACATCGCAATGTGTCGATATATTGTCCACTTAACAAGATGCTTTGCATCTACAAGCGGCTCACTATTTGCTCGAATAATCCCCGGAGCTTTCCAGGGTAAATTCTGTTATTTCATCAAGAAGTGTTCTTGCCCTTTCTACGCCCTGCGGGTCAAAGG
>WOZY01000201.1 GCA_011620045.1 Mesotoga sp. | reverse complement strand
GCTGGTTCTATAACATCGGTTTCAATCCCTATCGGGTTTTCAAGTTCGTTGCAACCCGCTAGTATCAGTTGCTTCGATATTGAGAGACGCTGGTTTCAATCCCTATCGGGTTTTCAAGTTCGTTGCAACCGATTCTATTAAAATTTGTGGCCAGGCGACACTAGATGTTTCAATCCCTATCGGGTTTTCAAGTTCGTTGCAACAAATGCAATATTGTACGAGAAATCCTACGATTAAGAGTTTCAATCCCTATCGGGTTTTCAAGTTCGTTGCAACATCCTGATACCATTGGCCGGGGCCTAGGGAAGTATTGGTTTCAATCCCTATCGGGTTTTCAAGTTCGTTGCAACTCCCCACGCCTATACTTCTCATGCCTTACTCGTATGGTTTCAATCCCTATCGGGTTTTCAAGTTCGTTGCAACGTAACATTATGACCGCTATCGAGACCATTATGAACAAGTTTCAATCCCTATCGGGTTTTCAAGTTCGTTGCAACATTGTTTGCAGGGGTGCCTTCAAAGGGCTATTGATGGTTTCAATCCCTATCGGGTTTTCAAGTTCGTTGCAACTGCTGCCTATTGTATCCTGAAGCGAGATGGAACGGGGTTTCAATCCCTATCGGGTTTTCAAGTTCGTTGCAACACGTTTCCTTTAGTTTATGTTTCGCGGACTCGATATGTTTCAATCCCTATCGGGTTTTCAAGTTCGTTGCAACATGACAGCACGGCATCTATCGCACGTAAGATGATATATGTTTCAAT
This sequence comes from Mesotoga sp., assembly GCA_011620045.1. Classification (GTDB taxonomy): domain Bacteria; phylum Thermotogota; class Thermotogae; order Petrotogales; family Kosmotogaceae; genus Mesotoga. Next base: position 6,092 of record WOZY01000201.1, on the reverse strand, counting down.
CCCTATCGGGTTTTCAAGTTCGTTGCAACTCATAAGTTAGGTGTGGGATTAACAACTGTACCAGATGGTTTCAATCCCTATCGGGTTTTCAAGTTCGTTGCAACTTACTGGAACTGGAGGGCAGGAACTTCCTTCCGACATGTTTCAATCCCTATCGGGTTTTCAAGTTCGTTGCAACTTATGAAATATCTAGAACTAACGCTACCGTTTAACGGTTTCAATCCCTATCGGGTTTTCAAGTTCGTTGCAACGGCACCCTTTGAATGGCTCTTCTTGGCTATAATCCTTTCTAAAAGCCAGAAATTAAGGCCTCCTGGAATGAACCTCTTCCGTACCAGGCCTTTATAAAGATCCAAGAAAAACTAGATCACATTGGATTTCTTCTCTGGTGTCTTAAGCCCGAGATCGGTTATGGCACCCACGCAGCGCTCGCATAGCTCATAGATGCGCACCTTATCACCATCATCAATCTCTGCTTTTATATCATCTTCCATCTGAAGACGTTGGATGTCGCTGATCTCCAGCTCAAAGACGCTATACTGCTTCCAGGCCCCATAACTCTCCAGGATCTTGAAGACCCTGGTGCGAGTGCGATTATCGCTAATATCATAAGTGACAGCCAGTCTCATTTTCTGAACTCCAGTGGGTAGTATTTCTTCAGCTCTCCAGTAATCGCTTTTCTCAGCAATATGGCCTGCAGTCTCACTGCCTTGCGCCGCGAAACAGTATAGCCGAACCGTGGATGAGTGAACTCCTCTTGCATATAATCATCGAACTTCTCCAGATAGATCTTGAAGGCATAATCCTTGAGGTGATTGTCTGCCTGGAAGTCCTCATGCTTCAGCATGACCTTGTTTATCAGCCGGAGGGCAAATGCATCGCAGAAAATTGGCCTGAACTCCTCTTGGAGATCCAGTGCTAACGCAGGCCGCCCATGTCTATCGGCATGCAATATCCCCAGGAATGGATCCAGATTATACTGACGCAAAGCGCTCAGAACTTCATTCTTCATCATGCTATAGGTTAGAGATAGCAACGCATTGATGTGATCCTCCGGGGGTCTTCTCGTACGTCTCTCAAAGGTCCATCCGTCTATCAGGCAGCCGTTTAAGAACCCGAAATAGATCTCTGCTGCTTCGCCTTCAATCCCTCTCAGCCCATCCAGATCTCGGGCCCCGGCGGTCTCGGCCTCCAGTGCAGCCAGCTTTCCTGTATCGCTGACATCTTTGCGGTTGAGAAGGGTGCGTGAGTTCCTGATCTTGCCGCGGACTATCTCCTTTGCAATTTTAAGATTCTCTTTTTCGGATAGTGCATACTGGCAGCGTCGCACCTCCGCAATGGTGTTTCGCTCCGGAACGAAGCTTCCTCGATAGCGGCCGTTTTGGGTAAAATAGTTTAGCACAATGCCGTGCTCATTTGCCCTGGCTACAAAAGGAGTGGTGAAATTGATATTGCCAAAGATGTTGATGGTATCCACCTGCCCCATGGGAAAGGAAGCGATCTCTCCTTCGTCTTTCATGTAGACTGTGATCCTGCCTCCATCAACTCCCACCTGGCTGCCCTGCTTGGTGATGTAAACCACGCCGTCATCGAATATGCCCTCACTGGCCTTACTCATTCCTCTCTCTCCTAACCATTTTTGCATCCTCTTTTTCCAGCATCTTCGTCTCTTCAGGCAGACAGTACTGCACAGCGCTGCACTTTTCGCACTTGTTCGGATTATCAATAAAATCAGGAATATTATCTAGGGTCATGTTGCGGATGGCCTGGACCACCTGCAAAACCTTATCCCGGTGCCAGTCGGTAATGGTAATCGCATAACGCTCATTTGTGCCGAAAAGATAGAGATAGCCCATTCGCACAGGCTCGCCAAGGTAGTCTTCCAGGAGCATGCAGTAGGCGGCGAGCTGAACCTCGTCGTTTTCGTGATAAGAAGAGCCTCGCTTGCGCTCGACCGGTGTCAGAGTAGTGCCAATGCTCTTGATGTTCTTGGACTCCAAAACATCTATCTTTCCATGGATGCCAAGCTTTTCTGATTTTAAATATAGCTCCCGAATCCATCCGCCTCTTCTCGATTGGTTTTGATGCTTTAGCTGTCCGTCTTTCAGGTAAAAGTTCATTTCAATTGTATCAAAATAATTAATATAATAGTATCTGCGAGGGCAGTAAAGATACTGATTTATGTGGCCGATATTTACGAGCTCATCTCCTTCGTTCATGCTCATCCCTTATCAGGCAGTCAATGTAAAGAGCATCATGTCCGAAGGCTACGCTTCTCATCCCTGAATACGGGTAGAGATAAAAGAAATCGCCCAGATTGAATTTGGCCTTGAGATATGAGCCACTCTGATCGATCAGCCTGGCGAAGATCTTATACTCTGTCAAGGTATCGTTCAAATAAGAGAGCGTTGGTATATTAGGCTCGGTCTCCACTTTGAATCCATCAACCATACGCGGTTTTCTGGCATGGTCAGCGGCGTTGAGCATTATCCTATTGTAATGCGCACCTTCTCCTTTAAACAACACCTTACGAGTCTCATCGCCTAGTGTCCCACCATACCAGCAGAAGCCTGCCGCGAATTTTTTCATTGATTCATATCTGGGCTTGATCTCGGCATCATAATATTCTCCGTAAGTCTCCCTAAGCCTGATAGCAAATTTCTGAGATGACATAAACTCAACATTGCCCCGCCGGAGCAGATACATGAGATCATAGAGCTTGAGCTGCTTCTCATTTTTATCAAACATCAGCGCCTGAAACCCTGAACCGCGGTAGGTTAGAAGTCCTTCTTTCAACCGCTGGGACTCTTCATCAAGCCAATCGTACATCTGGCCATCAATCTCTCGATCCAGAAAGTGCTTTTCAAGAAGTGTCAATGTTCTTATCCACTCTTCTCCCTGAATCGATTCTGGCATTCCTTTCTCGTGATGCTCTTCATCCATGCTGTCTCGCCATGTATCACCTTTTATCCTAGATTTTAAATATAAATATGCTTCCATGGGTGAATACATTCTGGAATAGGATGATAGATCAAGTCCTGAGTCCATCAATTTATCCAGTTGCTCTGCAAATTCCTTTCGTGAAAGCTTCAAGGAGCCTGTCTTTGCGGAAAATCCTTTAAGATGATCATAAAGAACATTGGGCACAAAACAGACCGCTTCGCAGATCTCGTTCTCAGGCTTATTCCTCAACCGCCCAATCCTTTGCAGTAGCTTGCTCTTTGAATATCCTGAGAAGACAAGACGGTCAACGTTAAAGTCAATTCCCACTTCAACTGAAGAATTCGAAACTAGAACATCAAAATTCTTTAGCTTCTCTTCGGTTGCAGGATGCAAGCCATCCACACGTTCGACATTGAACTTCTGATCTTCTAGCGCTTCCTTCAGCACATTAAATACCTCGTCCACCTCATAGATCCCGTCCAGAATAAAGACTGTCTTAGCTCTGTTGCCATTGGAAAGTTGGCGCTTGCAAAGATCTACAAAATAATCCAGATCTTCTTTAATCAGTTCGTAGGTTCTATAGATTGCTCCGCTCCTCAACAATAGTGTCAATTGAGGTAGCACAGGTCGTCCTTCCGAACTCGATAACGGAGTACTCTTATCATCCAATACCACAACATTCAATTCAACCTTCTTTGCCCTCTCTACGATCTGTCGGTTAGGAGTAGCACTCAAGAAGACATACTTCTTCAGGTGGCTTCTTTTATCAGTGCTCATTTCATGCATCATGAAAAGAAGCATGTCGCTCTGCTTAACTGAAGCTAGATGGAACTCATCAACTATTATCATGTCCACGCCTCGGATCGCCTCTCGAATATTGTGCTCGTAATAGGCGTCTTTCAAGGCAAGCGTCAATATATCGGGATTTGTGAGGAGGATGAGCCCACGGCCACGCCCCTTGCGGATAATGCGGTTTAAGAGCTGGCCTTTTCTCAGGCCGATCTCATCAGGATACAGCTCCTTCTCTTCAATCAGCAAATCGCTTGTGATTGCCTGAACATGGAAATCTCGTGGATTGTAGCCAAATCGCTCTATCGCCCTATCCACCTGCTTCTTCTGATCAATCACTAAAGCGTTTGTGGGATAAACTGCGATTACCTTCATTCTGTCATCAAGAACTGGCTTTAGCCACGAGATCGTTTTTCCTGAGCCTGTTGGACTGTGATTGAAAAGAAAAAGCGATCCATCAGATCTGATCAACCTTTCGCTGTCAATTTGATGTTCGAAAGCTTTGAAGTCTCTAAGATCGTTGAAATCTTTGAGATAATCCCGATCCATCTGCATCAACCGGATCCCATCCAGGTTGACTGCGAGTCTCTCAGAATTATCCTTCAGATTATTCTCACCGGAATTCATCGTTTCGCCTTCAGAAACTCCAATTTGTATGGAAGCACGATATCGTCTCGCTTACCGGCGCAGGGTATTCTTACAAACTTGCCCCTGTAACGCCCCTGAACTATCAGAGGAACAGGTCGCATTTTAATCGATATCAGGTCACCTAATGGCACACCATCATAATCGTAGATCCCAAAGGGATGGTTGGTGAAGAACTCCCCTTCATCGAGCATGCCTTCGACAACTCTGGCTCTAATCCTTGCTTTAGATCGCTTTTTCCCAAGACGAACATACCGTGGAATCCTTGCAGCTAATGAGGCTGCATCACCCTCATATGGTAGAATATAGGCTGTGAGCAAATTTTGCTGATCGAGAACACGTTCCCTTCCGAACTTAGGTAAATTCTTTCCCTTTTGATCTCTTGGCAAATCTGCCGCTTTCCAATTCTTTACCGCGTACTGATGAGGCCGGGCGTTCCACTGGCTCACAGAGTGTCCGCCTAGGTAGGGCAAAGGCTTTGCTTTGCCCTTCGTGACCTGGACGCCAAGAATTTTGCTCACATATTCCCCGACTGATTCGGGCTTTGCCGGCGTTATGTAGAACTTTTTGTAGATCTCAGAGGTCTCTTCGATGTAAGAAGGTTTATTTCCAAGGTTGATGTACTTCCCGGATACAAAGCCAAAGGCGTGATACAGCGCAGTGCTCAGGATGTAGTCTCCCGTATCCACCAGATCGCCTACCTCTCTTGAGGCATAGAGAGTGCGATCCAGGGTTTCAATGGAACATTCCACTGCCGGGAAACTCTCACTCATTCTTTTATCCCCTTTTTCTTTCCTTTTGGTTTTTCATTCACGCTCTGGAAGAATGCTGAAGCCTTCACCTTTTGTTCTTCCAGAGCTTTCTTCATTTCATCTTCTTTGATGTGATCGACAAACTCCTTAACCTCGTCATCTCCAAGGGCGTCGATATTCAAAGCTTCGATTTCCTCATCGAACGCCTGTTTAACAAGCCCTTTTACTTTCTCAATATCGAGCACATGACTATAAAGCACTTTATTCAAGCTCTCGGAGTTCATACCATCACTACTCGTGGCCAGACGCCTAGCCACCTCCTGGGAAAGGAATAGATTTGCAGGTCCTTCCTCTATGCCGTAATAGATTCCAAGAATATGGTTATCCATCCGCCCGATCCTTGAAGTCGCTGCACCGTAACGCTTATTCATCTTGGTCACACCCAAAACAAAAATCAGCTCCTGAACGGTCGAATCCCTAAGTGTCACCACGCACGGAAATAGAGCTCCGGGCATGATGAAATCAGGTTCACGAATTGCAGTTGTTGCACCTTTGGCAAATGCATCTCCTGGTGCATTCTGGAACTTCTCCTCAACGAGGACGCTGGAATCCCTTATCGAGTACGCTGTGTCATACATTACCCGAGAAGTAACAGAGATTGCTTCATCTCCCGCAGCGCTCCCATAGAGCATCGACTCAGGTGATTCCTGGTTCATCTTGTTCACATCCATTGTATCCTGGACGTTTATGAGATTCCTCTGCAGCTCTTTCCCTTTTCTTCTATCGCTCCCGGTCTGTTTTCTCTTGAACATCATCACTGGAGAGTAGTCTACCAGTCCATCATTGGCACTTATTCCCACTGTGGTGATATCAGCATCTTGCCCATTTGTCGTAAAAATGGCGCTTGATTGCAGTTCTCTTAGCAGCAAAATGTGAATGTAATGTGCACTGGGCTCATTTATT
>WOZY01000123.1 GCA_011620045.1 Mesotoga sp. | reverse complement strand
GAGAGTACAGGCTCATTCAGGTAACAGTTCCAGTTAAGTATATTGGAAACTCAGAAGGTCTCGAAGGAGTCTACGCGCTTGTAGTGTGGGAAAACAAGAACTGCCCGATAATCGGGGGTCGTGAGGAGGATGGAGTGCCGAAGGTGTTCGCAGACATTTCGTCTGAGCGTCATCTCGAGAATCACTGGTTTGTGGCTGCCAGCTACGAGCAGTTCACCTTCCTGAAAATCGATCTTCAGAGAGGTGATGAGGTAAGTGAAGAGGATCTGGTGGAGCTAAACAAGAATCCGAAGATCAATCTGTTCGGATGGAGATATTTTCCTAATCTAGGAAAGGGAGGTGCTACTCTGAGACATGCTACTCTGTATCCTCAAGAGATGGTGTTGAAGAAAAAGTGGATTGCTACAGGCGCTGTGGAATGGACTGGCCTGTCTTATGAGCAACATCCGTTGCAGACAAGGATCATAAGATCATTGGAGGCCTTGCCGATCAGAAAGGTTACATCGGCGAGTATGGCAAAAGGAATAGTCAAGCTGAATGTTGGCGATTCCAGGATACTTCCATGAATTACTGGAGGAGGAAGAGATGAGCGAATACTTCGAAAAGAAAGTTGCGGTTGTTACTGGTGCGGCCTCGGGAATCGGACTGGGTTTGACCGAGGAAATGCTTTCTAGGGGTGCTAAGGCCGTGTTTATGGCAGATGTAAGTCAGGAGAATCTCGATAGAGAATCGGAAAGGTTGAATTCAAAGTATGAAGGGGAAGCAGTACCCTTCCTTACCGATGTCACAAAGAACGAGCAGGTAGAGAAACTAATCAAATCAGCAAGGAAGTACGAAGGACATCTTGACTTTGTATTCAACAATGCCGGTATTGGAATGACAATTCCAACCGACATGGTGACTCTCGAGATCTGGAAGAAAGTGATAGATATCAATCTCTGGGGAGTGATCTACGGGACCTACCAAGCCATTCCAATCATGAGAGAGCAGAAGTCAGGTCATATAGTCAACACTGCTTCTATAACAGGACTGGTACCTGTTCCATATCAGGCGTTGTATGCATGTTCAAAGAGCGCGGTTAAAACTATGACTGAGAGCCTCTATTATGAGCTTTTCAATGAAGGATTGAAATTCAGCGTTGTATGCCCGGGAAATGTTAGAACCGCTATCTTCGGAGGACTTACTCCTCCGCAGGATTCAGTATCCGTTGAAGAAGCGGTGAGCTACATATTCGAGAAGATGGAGAAAGGAGATCTGCTAATAGTCTTCCCCCAGAAAATGCGCGATTTCGACGAGCTTTATAGAACAGACAGAGAGAAATTTGATGAATTTGCTTTCAATTTGGCTGCGGAAAGACGGGAGAACTACAGAACCAAAGGAACTTACTATTGATAAGGTCGGATGCCTACGAATCTGACAAAGGTTTTTGATGAATCGGAGCTGTCTCTGGAAGTAGTAATCTTGATGATGGCCGGGCTCATGCTTCTTATTACGGGGATACTGCTTTTTCCAGTGGCAACCGGAGGACTTCCCTACTTTGAGAACGGTCTTTACGGTCTTCTACTGGTGATGTTCTCCCTGCAGATCATCTCAATGGGGAAAACGCCCTTTGGCGACCTGAAAAGATCAAAGCTTGTCGTGTTGGCGGGGCTTATCGTTGGTGGAATTGGAACGATAACCTGTTTCATTCCAGATGCCTTCAATGATATTCCCAGGCTTCTGCTATTCCTTTTCTTTGGCCCGGGAGGAGTTCTCTTGCTTCTTCAAATGATCCTGTCGAAGGATAAGCTCAGAGTCTGGTCCAAATATGGTGGAATCTTCAAACACTTGATTGCTGGATGCACGGTGGCATATGTTTCATCGATTGTCATTTCGATACTTCTTTGGAATCAGAGCCTGTTAAGTGTTCAGATGACGGCGATAATCGTTCTGATCTATGGAGCCGCAATCGCATATCTCTCAGTGGTTCTGAGAAAGATATACAGCGCTTACCCGAGAGAGAAAGAGAGGAAAGACGGAGAAGTCGAACTCCCCATCGATAGAGCCATGATTCTTTTTACTAGTGTTTTTATGATTATTCTGGGCGTGTTACTGATTCCAGTCAATCTCGGGCTTCTTCCGTTTTCTGGAAGTGCCCAGCTTGGACTCCTGATGATGATTTTCGCGATCCAGATGATTGCCTCGGGAAGCACCCCGATAGGGGTCTTTCCAAGGTCGCTACCTGTTATCCTGATAGGGTTTGTATTCGCAGCACTGGGAACTGTGTCTTGTATCATTCCTGAGGTTCTAGTGTATCCTCTGACTGTTCTTGTTGGTGTTCTGAACATACTAGGTGGAGCGATTTCAATCGGCAAATTCATTGGACAGAGGGTGCGCAGTACCGACCGACAGAAAGGTAAGATTCCAAAGATACTGGTGAAGTTGACCGTTTCTCAACTAATTCTGAATGTTCTTGCGATTACATTCGGTCTCTCAATGCTGATCTCTCATCTGTTGCCGGGATTGGTTATTGGCGTGGTTTTGGGGGCTAATGGAGCGGTGCTTCTGTACTTGCTTTATATTTTGTTCGTTATAGATAAAACACAAAAGGAGATGGAAACCAAATAGCTGCTAGAGAATTCTCAAAGCTAATCAATTAAATTCAGAGAAAAACATTGGTTGGGATGATTCATACCGGAAACTTTATGTTAGCGATTGTCTAGATAGCATTCTTGGGAGCTATCATTTGGAAAATCATCCGGCAAATTGTGGATCATTCATGTCGCAATGTAGATCTCAATCTCTCGAGCATTATATGAATTCCTGACTTTCCAGTTCCATCGAAAGTGATTTAACTCTCTTCACCTGTACTACAAACGATTCAAGTCGACTTTCTACCGTTGGAGTGAACGGGTTCCCATCGGATTCAAAGAAGAGAATCGGAATGTTACCAGCGATCTTGAAGATCTCCCTCTTGCGTTTGCTAGAGTTTTCTCTCAGGTGTTCCAGACCTCTTTCCGCAACAGCTTCGGCGATCCTTGTGGGCATACATCCAAATGGGCCTACTGAAATAACTCCATCGTAAGTATCTATCGATTCGAACAAAACGGCCCCAAGTGTCAGTATTGCCTCTCCCGTAAGCTTCGGATTCAAGAAGTCCTTCGAAGTGTTTACCATGGACTCGATGTCGACGAAATGTGATTTGTACAGTCCACTCTTTTCAAGGATCTTCTTGATCCTTTTCTCAAATGACTGTTTTACAAGAATTTCAACGTGTTTCGTTCCCCTCTTGAGTGGACCGAGCTCCGTCCGTACGTATCTCTTCAGCAGAATGTAGTCAAGATAGTATATCCATTCTTCAATTGGAGAGGCATGCAAGATTATTCCGTTGTCAGCAAAAAACAGCTCAAGAGATTTTCTGGAAAATTCATCATTCCTGACATAAATCTCTCCAGAGAGAAGGACTTTCGGTGCACTTTCGAAATCACTCTTCAGAGGAATGCGAGAGATATTCTCACAAATCTCCTCGAGTTTCTTGGTCATTTCGCTAAAAGAGTCTCTTTTGGCACTCTCAAGCAAAGTTTTACGGGCTTCTCTGGTCGCTTTGACTGCCTCATCTCTATCGGATGCCAGTGTAAACAAGGCATTTTCAACATTGCAGAATTCGTCGGCAATAATCATACTCGCCCAGATTCTCAGTTTTGCCTTGAGTCCTATGCCCGCATAACCGTTTTCAGAATTGAGAGAGAATAGGAGAACATTGCTCGCGTTGTTCTTGTCAAGCCAAAGATCTATGTAAGTACTGTACTGTCCAAATCGGCAAGGTCCACGAGTATCGGGCATGAAGTACATGATTATGCTTTCGTCGTCCTTGTTCTCCTCGAGGTAACGAATAAGGCTTCCCAGAGTCAGGTGAAAAGGTAAACATTCCTTAGATAATGAGTTGGATTTTCCTAGTTGAAACTCCAGTTCGGTCGGTCTAGGGAGAACGTGAGTATTGATACCGACCTTTTCGAATGCCGCCGCCATGAGCTGGGCCGCAAACTCGCCCATAGTGGGAACGACTACTTTGACCGAAGGATCTGTAATGGGTATGTGTCTTCCGTCCTGCAGCACTATACTGAATGTCCCGTTGTTCGTCAGCAATTTTGGCCGCTTTACACGTTTGTTTTCGCCCAACTCTGTCTTCCTTTCGAGGGAGCTTCTGACTACATCGGCGAAGGCTTCGATCCTTGTCTCCACCCCAGCGTCAGACGTATGACTATCCAGTTCCAAAATCAGGGATGGCTTTTTCCCCATAATGTCTCTGAAGAAGGAGATCAAGAACGAATCGGGCCCACAGCTGAAGTTAGTTATGTAGAGTGCGAATAGCTTTGGATTGTTTCTTACATATCTGGCCGCTTTCAAGTTCATTTCACCCCAGGCCCAGTACATCTTCTCAAATGATCTTTCGTTTTCATATGGAAGAGCATCAAAAGTTACCACTGGGATTCCGCGTGAAGCGAGTTTTTCTGGAATTCCCATATTGGCGTCACTGGAAAAGGCATTGTAGGCTCGGCCGAAGATAACAATACCGAAATCCGATTTCTTTAGGTTCTCAAGAAATCTGTCTCCGATTTCTTTTATCCTTCTTACACTATCTTCGTAGGATTTTACTCCATTGGAAAAGGCGGTCAAAGCTTCTTCGCGGTTCCTTCCCAGTGACTTCGCAAGTAAGACGAACTTCTCCTTCTCTTTTTCAAAGCCCTGCGAAAAATCGAAGAAATCTGTCAAAATCCTTTTCGAGCTGAGCTCCTCAAAACTCCCCATTAGCCAGTCCGGTTCACTCTGGACAAATGGACAGAATACCGAGTTTTCAACGGAGTTCGCAACCTCAAGACCCTTGACTGCTGGAATGAAAAAATAGTCGGGATTCTTCTCCAGAAGATCATAAATATAACCGTGTGATAGTTCGACTGGAAAACAGAATTCCGATTTTTTTCTATCCCAGCCTCTGGGGTCGGACTTTTCCGGTACGACAATTCTGAACCCGAGACTGCTGAAGAAATTTGAGAACAGGGGGAAGAGAGTATTCATAGATAGAGACTTGCTGATTCCTACAGTCTCGAGGCCCTTTTCTTCTGGGGGTTCAAAGACTATTTTCTCTCTTTCGGAAGTATATATATATTCGTTTCTGTCTATGGGGAGGTTAAGACGAACATTTTCATACTTGTTGCAAGCACCGCCGAAGGGAAACTTCTTCCCTCCAACTTCAATTATTCGGATTGGACACTTCCTGTCACATTTCTCTGCCCCACCGTCACAAATGAATGTATTGAGATAGCGAACTTCTTTTGAGATCAAGGCACCCAGCTCAAAGCGCTCTTCTTCCAGTTGGCCCGCTTGAAGCTTTTCCTTAACCATGAGTGATACACCAAATGCGCCCATGAGTCCAGGATGAGGTGGGACAATTATCTCCTTTCCAGTAACTGCCGCCATTGCCACGGGGACAGCTTGATTGAGACATACACCTCCCTGCATGAAGACCTTTTTCCCAACCGGTCTCATCGCTTTTACTCTGTTTGTGTAGTTCAGACAGATAGAGTAAACTAGGCCGGCGCAGATATCTTCTCTGGAGATGCCTTCGTTGATCGCCGTCTTTATGTCGCTGCTGATAAAGGCCGCACACTGATCACTGAAGTTCGGGGGAGATTGACCATTAAGCGCATATTCTCCAATCTCTCTGTAGTCTATGTTTAGAGATTCCTTTGCGGATTCTTCGAGAAATGACCCTGTGCCTGCAGAACAGGCTTCGTTCATTGCGTAGTCTAGGGCAACGCCATTGGATAAGAAAGTGTACTTGGCATCCTGGCCGCCAATCTCAAATATAGTGTCGACTTCTCTATCGAAAAATGAGGCAGCCCTAGCGTGAGCCATAATCTCATTGTAAACGGCACTTGTCTCGCAGTAAAGTCCCACTATCTTTCTTCCAGAACCGGTGACCCCGAGACCAATTATCTCCACAGGAACATCGAGTGAACTACGAATCTCTTCAAGGCACTGGCGGGTAGCGTTTATTGGATCTCCCATAGTCCTGAGATATGAACTCGCTAGAATGGCATTGTCTCTGGCTCTCATAACAACCGCCTTGGTCGTAGTTGAGCCAACGTCCACGCCAAGAATGCAAGAATCGCCACTTTCAGCTGTCTTGAAAGGCATCTCCTTGAAATCGACCATGTTGACGAACTTCGAAAGGGATTCGTTCTTGGGGAAAGTCATTACTCCTTCCTTGAAGACACTCTCTTTCTCTATCTCGATTTCCTCGAGAATATTAGCATGTAGATAAGCGCCAAAGGCCTCAAAGAAGAGAGCCTCATCTGGTATGGTAATTTCTGCGATTTCTTTCAGGTGATTCAGCATAAGCCGGTTTCTTGTTACTCCACCGACTAGAAGTATCTTTTTTACTCCAGCTTTGTGCATGAGTTCGCCGATCTTGTCAGACATGACCTTTCCAAGACCATTGAGAACCGATTCTTTAGGAGTCCCTTTATTGAGAGCATGTGTACAGTCGCTCTTGCAGAACACTGTACACCTTGAAGAAAGCTCGTAAATCTCGTCAGTTTCCACTGCGTTTGCGGCATCCAGTCCGATATCCATTCGCTTCAGTTGCTGGAGAAAGAACTCGCCTGTTCCTGAAGCGCATTTACTGCCTGTAAAGACGGCAGTAATGTTTCCCTTATCGTTGAGCTTATACAGGGTGAAATTCTCTCCGCCCACGCTCACAATTGCCTCATGATCTCCGTACTTGCTTTTCAGTTCTTTGTATGAAAATTCAGTGGCTTCAACTTCAGAGATCTGGGGGAGATTTAACAGTTTTCTTCCCTTCTTTCCTGTCACAACAACCAAACCTGTTTCAAGAATTTCCGGAAGAAAGCTCTTTAGTAC
>WOZY01000143.1:3047-6924 GCA_011620045.1 Mesotoga sp. | reverse complement strand
CATGACGGAAAGTGAGGGTGTTAGAATTCCCTTTCGATATTATTGTCAGCGATCAACGCACAGCGCTATAATGCAAGCGGCTCTTTTCCCGCGAAGCGGGCTTTGTCAGCTCTCCTTCTTTGCCAGCCTTATGCCTTCTGTGGGGCTGTCTTTTATATGAAGATCGAGCTGGTTGAAGGGGATCTCTATGCCGTTTTCATCGAATTTGGATTTTATGATCTTTGCCAGTTCGGTGATGGAGGCTATGAAGTTCGGTCTCTCCACCCAGAACCTTACGACGAAGTCGATCGAAGACGTGCCGTAACCGGTGAACTGGATCATGGGCTTATGATTGTCGTCTACATATAGCTTTTCATAAGAGTTGACAGACTCCTCGAGTATCTTCATCACTTTGTTCAGGTCGCTGGAGTACGAAACCCCCACCGTGAGATCGTTTCTTCTAATGTTCTCTGGCCAGAAGTGTACTATAGTGGCGGCCCAGACGTCCCTGCTTGGTATGGTAACTAGCTTCCCGTCCCAGGTTTTGATTAGCACATGATTCAGTTTTATCTCCTGAACTCCGCCTGAGGTTCCGCCGATATCGACAGCCTCCCCTTCATAGATAAGTTTGTTGAGCATTATAAGAATTCCGCAGATGAAATTGTCTAGAGGCTCTTTGACTGCGAGACCTACAATGATACCGGATACTCCGAGTCCGGCGAGGACGGGAGCCAAATTCTTGAAGAGAACCGAGATGATTATGAAGGCTGCCAGCGCATAGAACGCCAGATTGAAAAGCGTTCTCATGGTCCTCTGATATTGAGTGGAGACAACGGATGCCTTCTCAGCGAATTTCATGAATGCTTTGTAGAAGAAACCCGCAAGCCACTTTGCCACCAGTAGGATAACTATGCTGATCCCTATTCTGATGGCCCACTCGATGATTGTGTTAATTACTTCATTCATGGTAATCCCTCCTAATAGTCTTATATGTTTATTGTTACATAGATCCCTCGAAAAGCCAAATTCGATAATGGCCGAAGCTTCTCTCTGGCCTGAAAACGCTGGATAAAGTAGCTGAGAATTTCAGAATCAACGAGTTTTCTCACGTGATTTCGTAAATTGGGAAAAGCCGATTCCTTTCGAAAAGGGGCAGACCCTCATGCAGATACCGCAATCGGTACCATTCGATCTCCAATAGGAGTAACAGAGCTCGTGGTTGATTCTCCATCTCTTGTTACCGTTGACGAGCTCCCGTCCATTGCCTGGTATTGCAGAAGTGGGGCACTCTTTCGAGCACATCCCGCAATTGCCGCAGAATCTCTCAAGGTCAACATTGATTGATTGGCTGCATCTCAAAGGCACGTCCGTAGTTACAAGTCCGAGCTTGATTCTTGGGCCGAACCTGTCAGAGATGAGAAGGCCGTGTCTCCCGAAAACGCCAAGTCCTGCGGCTGCAGCCACTAGAGGGAGAATTGCGAGATAATTGCCATCCATATGACTCCTTGCCGAGTATCCCAGACTACGGACAAAACAGGAAATGCCTAGCCCAATCGTAGCGGCCTTCAGATATGTTCTGGAGCTCTCGACCATTGCGGTCATCGCCGGCGCCGTATCGATCATTTCTCTCTTTATCTCAACCGCGAAAACGATTCCATAAGGAAGCAGTTCGCCTATTTCCTCTCCGTAGTGCTCTCTATGCCTGCCTCTGTAACTGTAATAGAACTCCGGTTTCATTTCCGCCACACCTACGAGATCTGCCCCAGAATCGCGGGCTATTAGTTTGATTAGATCCGTAATGCTCGATGGTTCAACATGGAGTTTGTCGGTTGATGGTTTGCCCTCGCATAGAGACCTAAGTTCTTTTATAAGGGAGAAATTCGAACGAACTTCCGAAGCTCCAATCGGATCGTAAGACGGAGCTCTTGCGTCGCACAGATCCGGCTTGCCGCGCAGTTCGTCATCAACCTCTTTCAACTCGGGATGCCTGGAGTAGTAGTCACGGTACTCCGGAGAGTCGACTTCGTAGTTCATACGGGCAAACATTGTGTCGCGCTCATCATATCTGGCCATTTCATTCATCACCGACCTATGCTGGATCTTACAATTATACTAGGTGTGGGTTGAGACATCCTCACCACTGACGGGGGTTGTAGAGAAAGGCGAAACATGATGCTGGCTTCGGGGGGTCAACAACCTGATTCATACTTTTTCCTGGGTTTGTTTCGATTTGCCCGATGCTATACTTGAGAGGTGCTCGGGGTATTCCCTTTTCTCCATAAGAACGGGCACAGTCTTTGTTTTTGGACGTATTGTCGGCCGCTTGGTGCTTCAGTTAAGGAAGCAGAACAGGACAGCTTTCCCCGCTAGATCTTTCGCACATTCATCTCACTGAAGCAGAGAAGCAGAATCGCGTTTTTTGTTTTCCATAGAGAGTTCGGCAAATGATCGAGAAGCTTGAGATGCCCATGGTTGAACATAAGGATGGTGATGAAATGAAGGATGGCAGAAGAAGATTCGATGCAATAGTTATTGGCTCCGGTCAGGGGGGCACTCCTCTGTCGCTATCGCTTGCAGAGGCAGGATGGAAGGTAGCCCTTATCGAGAGAAAGGCAGTTGGAGGTACGTGCATCAACGAAGGATGTACCCCGACAAAGACCATGATAGCCAGTGCAAGAATAGCGCATCTGGTTCGGCGCGCAGGAGATTTCGGAGTTCATGCCGGGGAGTTCTCGCTTGATCTGGAAAGAGTTGTCCAACGAAAAAAGAAGGTTGTCGAGAGCTTCAGAAAAGGTAGCAAGAAAAGGATTCTCGATTCTCCAAACCTTTCATTGATAGAGGGCAGCGCACGGTTCGTCAGGGAAAGACAGCTCGAAGTCACGCTTCTGAACGGAAGAACAGAGTTCCTTGAAGCAGATACTATTGTTATAAACACCGGAACGAGACCGGCAAGGCCTGAGATAAAAGGTCTGGATAAAGTGGTAGCCCATGACTCAACGTCGATAATGGAACTGGATAAGCTTCCAGAACACCTGATAATAGTTGGTGGCGGCTATGTGGGTCTGGAGTTCGGGCAGATGTTCAGGCGCTTTGGAAGCAAGGTTACCATTATTCAGAGGGATAAGCAGCTGCTCTCTCGTGAAGACGAGGATATTGCCGGTATGATTTTGGAAATCATGAGGGACGAAGGTATCGAGGTCCTATTAGATACTGAACCGCTTGAAGTCGACAGCGTCGGAGGTGACAGGATCAGCCTGACACTGCAATCTTCTGAGAAGGAGACTATGGTAACCGGGAGCCACCTCTTGCTTGCAGCCGGCAGGTTGCCCAACACTCCTGACATGAATCTCGAAAAGAACGAGATTCAGATCGACGGGAGGGGCTTCATAAGGGTCAACAGTAGGCTTGAGACCACTTCGAAGGGCGTATACGCGATAGGTGATGTCAAAGGCGGCCCGGCCTTCACACACATTTCCTATGATGACTTCAGGGTATTGAAGCAGAACCTCTTGAACGGAGGAAGCTCGACGATTGAAGAGAGGCTGGTACCGTATGTCGTATTCATAGATCCTCAGCTTGGAAGAATCGGCCTCTCCGAAAAAGAAGCATCGAGTCAGGGACGTGAATTTCGCGTGGCGAAGCTGCCTTTTGATAGGGTGGCGCGGGCAATCGAAACGGATGAGACCAGGGGAATGATGAAGGCTCTTGTCGATTCAAAAACAGATCAGATAATTGGAGCCGCGATTCTGGGAGTGGAGGGCGGCGAGATTATGTCTGCAATTCAGATAGCAATGATGGGTGGTCTTCCTTACACTTCGCTGAGAGAAGGGGTTTTCGCACACCCGACGCTAGTGGAATCACTGAACAATCTTTTCATGACGCTGGATAGCTGAGCGGC
>WOZY01000143.1:0-2947 GCA_011620045.1 Mesotoga sp. | reverse complement strand
CGACGCTAGTGGAATCACTGAACAATCTTTTCATGACGCTGGATAGCTGAGCGGCAAGGAGATTGCGAGAATGTGTCTTAGCTCGCTACCAAATTCAGACGAATCTACAGAGGCATCAATGCATTGAAAATCTTCGATGATAGTGTACAATTAAATTGAGTATAATTATCGGCAATACAAACAGTGGAGGTTATTTATTGTGAAGAGAATAATGCTAATAGCGCTATTATTGATAACTGCAATTGGTTTAGCACTGAAGGGGCCGATTACGGTGGCATCAAAGATAGATACTGAAGGAGCGCTGCTCGGTCAGATGATTGTCATCGTTCTGGAAAAGAACGGTTTCGAGGTAAATGACAAGACAGAATTCGGTACGACAAGTGTTATCAGAAAGGCGATCATCGCCGGTGAGATCGATATCTACCCCGAGTACACCGGAAACGGAGGCTTCTTCTTTGACAATACAGATCCCACGGTATGGAAGAACGCGAAGTCGGGATATGAGACTGTGAAGGCCCTGGATCTGGAAAGGAACGGTCTCGTTTGGCTTACTCCCGCTCCTGCGAATAATACCTGGGCTCTGGCGATCAGAAAGGACCTTTCCGACAGTGAGAGAATAAAGACACTTGAAGACCTTGCGTCTTACCTCAATCGCGGCGGCTTCATTAAGCTGGCCGCTTCCGAAGAGTTTCTGACGAGGCCCGACGCGATGCCCGCCTTCCAGGAAGCATATGGTTTTGAGCTTTCAAACGATCAGCTTCTTGCCTTCTCCGGCGGAAACACCGCTCAGACGATCAGGGCCGCCGCACAGAACATAGACGGTGTCAATCTCGCTATGGCATACGGTACGGACGGCGCACTCTCGGCTCTCAGACTGGTTGTTCTTGAAGACACCAAAGGCGTACAGCCCGTTTATGAACCCGCCCCCGTAGTGAGAAAAGAGGTCTACGATATGTATCCCGAGATCGAAGGACTCCTGAAACCCGTCTTCGAATCACTGGACCTAGAGAGTTTGCAGTCTCTCAACGCTTCGATAGCTATCGAGGGTCTGGATGCGGGCTATGTGGCGGAACAGTTCCTGAGATCGAAGTCCTTGATTGATTAGGACCCATGGAGTTTATTCGTAAACGAAGAGATGTGATGGCCATTCTGGGAATGGCCATCATGTTGTTTTCGCTCGTAATTCCGGGCTTTCTTTCGGTTAAGGAAACAAGGATTTCCGAAGCCCTGCCGGTAAGCTTAGGGAGCTTCTCGATAATTGGGCTGGTACTTCTTGCAGTCGCCTCGATTGCCATCTTCTTTCTTTCTTACACTAAACACAGTTTTCTTATGGGTATTTTGGCAGGACTTGTACCTGTTTTCGGCTTTTTCCTTGCCGGAAGCAATGCAGTTTCCATCGCTTCCGCGGCCGGCCCGTTCGCCAGAGTCTCGCCCTCTACAGGACTGTGGCTTCTGCTTTTGGCCGGCTACATAGTCGTTTTCGCTGCCAGAAGAAGGCTCAAAGATAAAAGGGTACTCTCCGCGCTTCTTGTGTTGATTCCTATCGCTTCGTTTCTCATGGTGCTTGGCTCCGGCCATCTCGAGGAGCTCGCGATCATGAAGGAGTACGCAAACAGGAGCGACAGATTTCTCGAGGAGACGGCAAGGCATCTGATGATAGCCGGCGGAGCCGTAGTTGCTGGAGTGATAATCGGAGTGCCTCTTGGAATAGTGGCTAACAGGTCTCCAAAGATAGAGAAGCCGGTTTTCGGGGTGGTGAACTTCATTCAGACGATTCCCAGCATAGCCCTGTTTGGGCTGCTGATCGCTCCCCTTTCGTATCTTTCTCGCAGTTTGCCCTTTCTGAGGGAGATAGGAATAACTGGTGTGGGTTGGGCCCCAGCTATGATAGCTCTGATTCTTTATTCGTTGCTTCCGATTGTCAGGAATACTTATTCGAGTTTGCAGGTGATTCCGGTTGATACGGTGGAGGCTGCCAGGGCCATGGGAATGAGCAGATTACAGGTTCTCGGGAAGGTCGAGATTCCTATCTCGCTTCCGGTCGTTCTGGCAGGCGTGAGAACGGCGGCCGTTCAGGCGGTGGGCAATACTACGATGGCCGCTCTTATTGGAGCGGGGGGTCTTGGTGTTTTCGTCTTTCAAGGGCTTGGTCAGGCCGCAATGGATCTAGTGTTGCTAGGGGCATTGCCGATCGTGGCTCTCGCGTTGATAGTCGATTCTCTTATGCAGTTGCTGATAGCTATTCTGACGCCCAGAGGGCTTGTTTCGGAGGGAGCCGATGATTAGATTCGAGAAAGTTACAAAACAATACGATGAAGAGACCGTAGCTGTAAAAGATATCACGTTCGAGATTCCTTCGAGAGAACTTACAGTTCTTATCGGGCCGTCTGGATGCGGGAAGACAACGACTCTCAAGATGATAAACCGTATAATCAGACCGACTGCCGGCAGGATTCTGATAGACGGCAGCGATATAACTGAGATGGACATTAGGCAGCTCAGGAGAGGAATAGGCTACGTCATCCAGAATGTGGGACTCTTTCCCCACATGTCAGTTAAGGACAACGTCGCCACCGTGCCCAAACTGCTGAAGTGGGAGAGATCGAAGATCGACGTTCGGGTAGATGAATTGCTGCAGCTTGTCGGACTGGAGCCGAAGACCTACGCAAACAAGCTTCCCAAAGAGTTGTCGGGCGGCGAAGCCCAAAGGGTGGGAGTTGCGAGAGCACTTGCCGCCGATCCGCCGATAATTCTCATGGATGAACCTTTCGGGGCGGTCGATCCTCTTACGAGAGTCAGGTTGCAGGATGAATTTGCCAGAATTCAGGAGGAGCTGCACAAGACAATCGTCTTCGTGACTCACGATATAGACGAGGCGATAAGACTGGCAGATAAAATAGCCGTTATGAAAGGCGGAAGGATTCTACAGTTCGACACGCCCGAAGAG
>WOZY01000209.1 GCA_011620045.1 Mesotoga sp. | reverse complement strand
GCAGGTAACTCCTGGTGGAACCGTTCTTGTTTTTGAAATGTTTCAGTCTGAGAAACATGGCACAGAATTTCAAAGACGATTCAAATATCTACCACGAACTTAAGCGACTTTCATAACTTCTTCCTGCGATTTCTTGCCTTTTGTTGTCAAAGTTGAGTCCTAGCTCTGAAACGATGAATCGCTATTACGCTCTTCCAAGCACGGGTTCATGATCTTGGACGAAGGCAACGTAGGATGGCTCTACTCCAGCATGATGAGAAATGATGTTTGATCTAGATATTCAGACCTCTATCCTCACAACTCTGCCCTCTAGAGTGCGACTATCCCTTCAAAGAACCTTCAATATCATGCCACCAACTATTGCAATCATCACGCTCGCCAATGTCCCGATGAGATAGTATTCTGCGAAGTCCTTGTTGTCGAAATTCTTGAATCTAGCCAGCGATTTGGCGGCTATTACAATGGTTATAGAGGCAACATTTCCCGTAAGGTAAAGTGTGAGAATGAGAAGCCTTTCGAAGATCCCGATCACCTTTCCGGTCTTCACATTATCGAGAACGGAGCTGTCTCCTGCTATTCTCTGAAGATAGTCCGGTACATTCTTGTAGATGAGATCGAAGAGTTTTCTTATGAAGACCGCGCCGGCAAAGAGTACATATAGATAGACAATTATTATCAACAGAATTCTTTGAACCGGAAGCAAAGATAGGTTTAGCCCCGTATGTATAGAAAACCAGCCAATGAAGCTCGAGAAACTCTCTGAAACAGTAAAGCTGGAAATCGGCAAGAGGAAAGCAATGAGCACTAGATGCAGGAATTGGTCAACAATAAGCATCATAAACTTCGTTGCCGGACCTCGCCGTCTCTCGATCTGAGCTTTGAATACGTCTACTAATATATGAAAGAGGGAAAGCACAAGGCAGTACATGAGCACATCGGTGAGTTTGAAGGGGAGCATCAAGACCAGAAGAGTTACAAACACAACGCACCAGTGTTTCAGGAATCCCTTAATCTGAACATTATTCTTTTCGTTCGCCATCTTGTCTGTCTGAAACAAGAAATCGGCAAGCACGTGCGCCAGAATCGAAAGCGCTAAAGGTATCACTAATCTTGTCATATCGGCCTCCGTCAATATCTCGATAGATGCGCGTTTGTCGTGAAATATACTTCTTATAAGGTCTTAAGGTCTTATTTAGCTTAAATAAGGTTAAATAGACTTATTTTACAAATATATGGCTTCATAAACTAATTCCCAAGTGACAAGTCGATCAACTTCGCCAACTCCGTTTCGGCAGCCCTTACCACACCCCAACTGGCCTTTCCACAGTGTTCCTGCACGGTTGGGGCTGTCACTCCCAGAGCTTTAGCCGCCTTTTCGTAGGTCCCCTCGGCCTCATACACATGAACTGCTTCCCACTGCTTTTCAGTCCAACTCCTCTCAACGGTTTCAAGCAAAGATAAAGAGGTGTTCATGGCAATTGCCAGTACCTCGTTATCATGAACAAAGAAAGTGTTGGAGATCTTGCTCCGTTTCGCATTATCAAGCGCCGTTCTCGCATCGAAGAAGACTCCGCCGCTTAAATCCCATGAAGAACCGGCCTTCTCCAGCTCTCTCTTGTCAATTTCGCCAATGCTTATCCCTATTCTTAGCATGAAGGGTCGCACAATATATCTCAACCTGCGCACAAGCATCGGTAGAGCCCCCAGTTCAGACAATACACCCTGAATCTCATCTCCTCTAGATATAACGAATGGCTTGGCAAGATACTCTGAGCCAAAACCATCAATCGAATTGCGAATACTCTCCACCGGAATCTCTTGCTTCCTTGATTGGATGATATCGGCGGTAATTATCGCATAAAGACCCATACAGCTCACACTCCATAAACAGCAGAGGCACTCCAAACTGATTGTAGCACAGATCCTAATTAGACCATAAAGTGGCGACAAGTAGAGTGCCACTCTAGTCTTTACGAAATACCCACTTATCGATGTGGAGATCAATACGACATCTTCGATAGAAGAATAGGCTATTCGGAAGTCTTTGAAGCCCTGTTACT
Source organism: Mesotoga sp. (assembly GCA_011620045.1). Classification (GTDB taxonomy): domain Bacteria; phylum Thermotogota; class Thermotogae; order Petrotogales; family Kosmotogaceae; genus Mesotoga. The sequence goes on along the minus strand of WOZY01000209.1, from coordinate 5,007 downwards.
CCGTACGAAGACCGGTGATTGAGATACGAGGGAAAGTCCGCTGAAAAAAACGGGAGACTTCCCGAATGTGCTTAATCTTAAGCAAATATCTAGAAGCACTGTCCAGCATCTCCCTCAATTCAAGACTAACAGTCAGCTAATTAGCTACTTCGAATATCCAAAGATCTTTCTCTTTCTTTTCTGCATTGCCTTCTTGAAAGGACACGGAATACCCTGCGAAGATGATACTGTTCCCTTCAAAACAGGCTGAATTGACGACATCATCCCCAGACCCGCCGTAAGATATCGTATCTACTATATCTCCTCGAAAATCCAGTTCAATGATCCACGCATCATTCATGCCAGAATTCTCTCTAACGTCGATATCGTCAGAAGTCGTCTGTCCAGCGACAATCAAGCTCCCATCCTCTGTAAGAACTATGCAGCGTGCAACGTCTGTGAAACTCCCGCCGTAGTTCTTGCTCCACAGCTCATTACCTTTATCATCGACCGAAGTGACCCAGAAATCTTTTCCTCCGAGTCCATTCGAAAAGAGTGATACCCCGGCGTCCTGTGAACCAATGGCTATAGCACTGCCGTCACTCTTTGCAACTATATCGAAGCCATCCTCGAACCACTGACCTCCGAACTGATCAAACCATTCGACTTCCCCAGTCGCCGAGATCTTCAAGATCGACATCTGGTTGTCTACATAGTTGCAGCTTATTCCACAATCCCTGTATGCGAAGTAGCCCACTGCATAAACGGACCCGTCCTCTCCCAAGTAAAGCCTTTTCGCGCAATCTTCAGATCTGTAGGCACCCACTACCCATTGCGATAGTAGATTGCCTTCACTGTCGAGTTCTACTATCCAGAAGTCTTCGCCCCAATCATAGCCAGAGACATCACCGTCCTCAGATCTTGTGTATCCTGCAACTAGAATGTTGCCTGAAGGTTTCTCAAGTACATCGTATGCATGATCCTGTCCGCTGCCTCCCAGTGTTCTCTCCCAGATTAGTTCGCCTTCTGCTGAAAGCCTGATCACCCAGAAATCACCTATACCGTTGTTACCAGTCACATCACCGTCTGCGGATTCCGTCAGACCTGCCAGCAAGTATCCGCCGTCAGCAGTTAGGGCTATTGCTTCAGCAATGTCTCTCTTGCTTCCACCAAAAGTTTTCCACCACTGAAGATCTAAGTCACTGTCAAGTTTCACTATAAGGAAGTCTTCCTGACCGTGAGAAGAGAATACTGTGCCCGTAGAGGAATCCGTATATCCTGAAATTAAGACGCTTCCATCTTCTTCAACCACGACATCACTTGCCAGATCATTGCCGTTTCCACCCAGTCTTACACTATTGACAACACTTAACTTGGCGCTAAGAAATACCGTTAAACTAACAAACAAAACGATGCACAATCTCTTCACTACATATCCCTCCATCCAGTTAATGGGAACCATCAATGTGTCTCCTTACTAATAACGACATCGCAGACTAGTATTATCTGATTATATTCATCTAGACCATCAAGAGCATCAAAGAGAGATTAAATTACGAGCAGAATTGTCAATATTGATCTCGATTATGAAACGATAAGAGAGTTAGCCAGAAACAGCAACTCAAAGGAAGGTAATTCAGTAAGAACAGGAATGAATGGATATAGTTGAGGGAAGAACGACACTGAAAAAACAATCCCAAAGTATCGACCGGGAAAGTCCGTTAGCATCAAATTGATTTTCTTCTGTCAAGTTCGATCAAAGATTTGGACTTACAAGATTTCATAATAGAATCATTAGCCATACCACCGACAGAAAACGCAACTTGTTTGGGGGAGATGGGCTTCCCAAGAGTAAGAAATTGCCTTTTGTGACTCGGCTCTATTGTTCCCAAGAATTGTTCGATTCATGACAAAGAGAACAGGATTTTCAATCTATTCATTGTCTCTTATCGTCAAGAATCTCGAACCGAAGATTTCAGTACAGGATTCTACTACTTCAGGAGATAGATACTCTCGACAGGGGATTCTTACAATAGTTCTCGGTGTTCTTGTGTAGACTCAATTCCCTCGAATAATCCCACTCCTCCTCAGCTTCAAAATTGAATCCGGATTCAAATAGCTCCTTGCAGATCTTCACAGCATTTGGGTCATAAAGCTTCCCTGAGTTACTACTTATCTCATCCTTGGCATCCTCAACATCATGCGCCCTTCTATTACTGGGCCTATCTGAAAGCATCGCTTCAACAACATCGGCAACAGCAAGTATCTTCGAAGTCACTAATAGATCATCCCCGGCGAGTCCTTCGGGATAACCGGAACCGTCGAGAGGTTCGTGATACTGAAGTATTGTGGTAAGCACCTGCCCTTCGAAAGGTATCCCTCCGAGTAAGTCGAAGCTCTTTCTGGGAAGAAGTCTCACAAATTCTCTCTCCTGCTCGTTCAGTGGCATTGCTTTCGAGAGGGCATCTGTTGGAATGATAGCTTTCAACATCGTCCAATATCGATGCAAATGAAAGCGTTTCTCGTTAGAAAGACCTATTCTCTTTACAATTTCATCTGCAAGTGCCTCTAATCTTTTCTGATGTCCGCCAGTGTATGGATCTTTAATCTCTGTTGTCTGGCTCACTATTGAAACAAGCTCCTCTTAAGTCTTGCTGGGCCTGTAGTAAAGGCTGTCGATCGGTTCACTGAGGGATCTACATACTATCCTACGTAAAATTACAAAGTAGGAAGCCAGTCTGAAGATATGCCCATGCATATTTGTGAAACCATAGACATCTGCATAGGTTGTGAAGGCTATCTCACCGGCAGCAGTAAGAACGAGTGCAAGAAGGTAATATTCTCAGTAGGGTAGTATATCCGCAGAATTGCTCTTGAAAAGAAGATGAATACTGATTCCCAGTATTACCACAACGACATATTCGGCGATGTCTTGAACGCCGTGAGCCCAACGCCGGCAACAAAACAATCAAGAAAGTAGCCAAATGAAATCAAAGTCGTTCCCAAAGCACCGGCAATCAAAAAGGCAACGAAAAAGCCAACGTTGTACTTTCGCTCATTAGGAAGCAATAATGCAACAGCTAGTCCGGAAGACTCTATCAATCGGCCTAGAATCCAGAACTGCGTAGGATAGTTTGCAGTCCAGGAAGGAAAGGCTCCCATTCCTGAGTAGGAAATTGTATGGAGCACATCCAGAAACATGACTACACTGTAGAGACCTCCAATTCTCAGCACGAGAACATTTTTGCCCCTAGAAACGACTACCATAGCCACCAAAACTCGGCAATCAGGATCGCAGTAATTTCAATGAACGAGTGAAAAGAGAGAAGATAATTGCTGCGCGAAACTGCCTACGAGATCAGGGCGATAGAAATCCATGTAGACACATTTATAGTTTTTGACATAATACCTCCACTTCAAGAGAAATATCTATCTATCGAATCTGCTGCCTTCAAAATCCCGCATTTGCTCAACGCAATATCACGCCATACTTTCAAATCGACCCTCCATACTGCCATTCAAAGATCTTCTGAATTTGTGTTTATATTGTTGTTTGCTAGCATGATCAACATCGAAATGCCTAGGATCATGTCATCTCAGGATACCAAACCCAACTTCCAGTAGTCAGCGGGGAAAATTCTTAAAGAGAAGATTTACTGTATAATACGCCATATACTACCAGGCCATTCTGATTGTCTTTGGCACTCGGCCATAAAGGTGTCTTATATGAAGAAATCACTCAAGTTCTGGGATCTTGTTGCTTTAGAAGTAGGTATGACTATTGGTGCCGGCATATTTATCTACATGCCGATCGCTTACAAGAGCGCCGGGGTTGGGACCATAGTCGCCTTTATCTTTGCCTTTCTTCCTATGGCAATAATAATGATAAACGTCATGTTGCTTGGATCGACACTTCCCACGACAGGTGGAACCTTCAAGTACGGTGCTTTCCTCTTTTCACCCAAAGTTGCATTCCTTGGTCTTTGGGCCTATCTCTTCGGTGCATTTGTCGGCCTGTTTCCGTTGAACGCGCTTGCACTGGCATCTTATATGAAGGGTATCTGGGATGGGATCTCTCTTGTGCCCGTAGCTTTGATTATTCTCACCTTCTTCTATGTAATCAACCTTATGGGTCTGAAAATGGCTTCAAGAGTGGAAATCCTCTCTGTAGCTCTTCTTTTTATTGCTATCGCAATCTACACTGTGCCGGGCATTGGCAGAATCGAAGCAAGCAACCTCGAAGGCGTTTTCTCGAAGGGGATCGGTTCGATAATATACGCTTCGGCGCTCTTGACTTTCACATTCGCAGGCTCTAACGCCGTGATAGAGCTTGGCGGAGAAGTGGAAAAGCCCAGGAGAAATCTCCCGCTTTCAGTAGTGTTATCTCTTTCAATTGTTCTGATCTGCTATCTGTTGATGGCAGTTGTCTCTTTTGGAGTAGGAAAAGAGGTAATGACTAACGGCACTCTTAACGATGTGGCTTCGAATTACCTTAGCGGATTTCTTTTCTACGTCTTCGCATTCGGCGGCCCGATACTCGCAATTGCTACAACGATTAACGCGACATACATGTGGGGGACTAGATCTTTGCTTACACTGTGCAAACTTCGAGTATTCCCCTCGAAGCTTGGACTGGTCAACAAGAGAGGAACACCATGGGTTTTGCTGACAATTATTTGGCTTCTCTCTTCCATTATGCTGATTTCAGTCGGCGAATCCGGCCTAAACCTATTTGCAGCCTTCGCTTCGATTGGAGGAATCGCGGTGATTATTCCCACGATGTTTGCAGTTTTCAGAGTGAAGAAAGATGAAACGCTTAGAAAAATGGCTCCTACAATTGTTAAGAAGAAATGGTTCATCTTCATTCCCATTCTCGGTGTGGTGTTTTCAATAGTTATAATGCTAATTCTTCTCTACCAGGTCGGAGTGGACTTTAGCACCTCTTTCTTCCTGTTCTTCATCGTCTGGGAAGTAATCGGAATGATATACTTCATCTTCAGACTGAAATACCTGGACCGTATAGAGAAG
>WOZY01000179.1 GCA_011620045.1 Mesotoga sp. | reverse complement strand
CACCAGACTGACCAGGAATCTCGTCAGAGTGCTTCCTAGAATGAAAGTCATGGGTTTGAGCGGAGTGATCTTGAATCTATCAAGAACTCCCCTCTTTCTGTACCTTCCGAAGACGCTGATCACTGAAAACATCCCGGCCGAAAGGAGAGAGATCGCTACGACGCCTGACATCGTATAATCGGCATCGGTTGCGAGAACTCTTCCGGCTGTCTCGGGAATGTTCTCAACAACAATCACCGATTTCACATTGTTGATTTTCTTCTCAACGGCAGCCGAGATACTTGCTCTTGCCATTTCTATTGTACTAAGCTGACCAACATCACCCTCACGGTAGAGATAGGAGATTTTCTCGCCATCGAACGTAACTCCCAGCAAGATATCTCCGCTTCTTATCTCTTCTTCCAGACTCGTCTCATCATCAAAGTGGCTTAGACTCCATGCCCCAGTCTCCTCAATAACCGGAGAAATATCGTAACTTCCGGTCTGATACAGCCCTACGGAGGGCTTTTGATAATCACTGGAACCACCGAAAAAGAAACCGAAGAGCAGCAGGAATATCATTGGGAAGAACAGCGTGAAAAAGACTTCGAGCTTGTTTCTGAACGCTTCCTTTGCAAAGGCGATGAAGACAGCTTTCAACTTGTTTCTACTCATAGCCCATCACCTTCTTGAAATTCACGGCAAAAACGACCAGTGAGAATGTAGTCCAGATTAGAGGTACCGCTATCAGCCAGCCAATCGAAAGCGGCGCGAACTGGTAGCCCATTACCCTTCTACTGAGTTCAACAAGATAGGTGGTCGGTAATGCGTAGACCAACCAACGGATACCCCATGGGAGATCGAATACGGGGAAGTAAAGGCCCCCGAGAAACATCATTATCGCGTACAAGCTCTGCCCAAGAACGGCAACTGTTGAGAGCTTCTTTGAGAAGGAAGCCATCATTAGACCGAAAGATATCGTAACAATCATTGAGAAGAGCAGAGTCAAGATGAACCTGATATCGAAGATTGAACCGCCCACCCTGTACACAAAAGTGGCCATAAGATACAAAAGCACTAATGAGATCAGCATAGTCATAATCAATTTGAAGAAGTGACCCGCGAAGTATTCAAGAGATCTCAGAGGAGTTGTGTAGAGTTTCTTATTCACACCGGACACTCTGTACTGAATTAGACCAATGGGGCTGTTTAAAAGAGCTACCGAGAGAATCATCATCAAAGCAACCCCCGGAAAGATGTACTCTTTGTAGTCAAAGGGCTTTTCTTCAATTGCGGAGACAACTCTCGTCTCCGAGACAATATCGAGAAAATCTCCTTCGCCCCGCCGTTCGATCTCGAGATTTACTTCGTTTATTACTTCCTCGATAATGCTCGAAGCGATTGTGGACGATTCCTTGCCGCTGATATAGTGAACTCGAAGGGGCACTTCTCCCACCGTGAGTGCCAGCGCGTTTGTCATTTTAGCGTTGGTTCCGGCGGGAATAACGAGCACGATATCCTGTCTTCCCTCTCTAAGATCAACTAGAGCATCATCGATTGATCCGTACTCCTTCTTGACAAACGGACCGCCCTCCGAGGAGATCCCTTCAATGACTTCATCGATAATCTTTCCAAATCCCGCAAGATTTTCCTCCCTCACAATCCCGACTCTGAAACTCACTCCCTGCGTATCGCTCTCGTAAAAGGATCCGAAAACCGATGTCAGGATGAAGTAGAGAATCAACGGAAATATGAAACTCCAGAACATTACCTGGAACTCTCTGATTTCGCTCTTGAAAAGTCCTGACGTGAAATTCCACAATCTGCTCATGGAATCACCTCAGTCCCTCAGTTTTCTGCCGGTTAGGGTGATGAAGACATCCTCCAGATTGGGCTTTCGAATCGTAACGTCGTCCAGGAGCAAGCCGAATCTCTTGGATCTCTCGAAAAGCCGGCCTAGAATTCTCTCTACATCCCTCGTTGTCACCGAATACTCGCGATTCTCAACATGTTGAAGACCTTCCATATCCAAAAATTCCCCAGGTACTGGATCCTCTCCCTGAACACCGAAAGTGACGATGTTTTCCGCATCGATAGAGTCAATGAGATCATCCAAAGTCCCTCTAGCGATTATCTTTCCGTAATCCATTATGATTATTCTATCGGCCAGTCTTTCTGCCTCTTCCATGTAATGGGTCGTAAGGATTATCGTCTTCTCCTTCTTCTTCAGGGCCAATATTGTCTCCCACAACATTCTCCTTGCCTGAGGGTCCAGTCCGGTAGTCGGTTCATCCAGAAATACTACTCTCGGATCATTCACAAGAGCCACTGCAACCGCCAACCTCTGGAGCTGACCTCCCGAGAGATTCTTTGTGTAGGTTTTCTCTTTATCTTCCATTGAGACCTCTTTGATCAGATCTTTTGATGGAATACTCTTCCGGTAAAGACCTCTGAAAAGGTCAAGAGTCTCTTTGACAGAGAGATATTCAAAAAAACTCGACGACTGGAGCTGAACACCGATCTCCTCCTTCACCCTTTCACTGGAAGGAGGGAGTCTCTCCTCGAAATACTCTATTTTACCTGCGTCGGGTTTTCTCAATCCTTCAAGCATCTCCACAGTTGTGGTCTTGCCGGCACCGTTGGGACCTAAAATGGCCAGCACTTCTCCCTCTCTGAGATCGAATTCTATTCCGTCAACTGCCTTCGTGTCGCCATAATATTTCCGGAGATTCATCACTTCAATTACGGTTTTCGACACTTCTTTCACCACCCAATCGATACGTCTGTCATCGCCAATACTTATAGATTCTACCAGCTGTAGCAGGCATTAGCTCTATCTCAGTCCTGCTCGTATATAGCCTTCAACATAGCCTTCGCGGCTCGCAGAGGCCCATCCATCTCGAATCCCGGTATTCCTAACCTCGTCCTGACCTCGCCAACTTTTACCCCCGATTCTATCATGGCTTTCAGATAACGATCGGCTATTACCTCATGTTTATCTCGCCTTTGAATTGCTCCAAAAGGATTCGCGAAGTAACTGTAGGTCAGACCCTTTTCGGATGTAGTCCCTTTGGCCATCCTGGCTCCCCTCGAAAAGACCTTCGACGCTTCGGCAGGGTCACTGAAGATACGAAGGTCGTCCTCGGTGCTCTCGTCGAAGTTGTTTGCATAGAGGAAATAATCAATCTTTGTCGGCTTAATTATCTCCGTATAGTTGGAATAGGGGACAATCACCCTGGCGTTTATCTCGTTAGGGTTCATGAATATGCTTCGATCCATCGTTGAATAGGCGTACCCCGGCTGAAGATCATCCAGACGCACAAAGGCTCCTGTCTCAGTACCGTAAGCGACCACGGAACCGGATGAAGTTATGTCGAGAGATCCCATGTCATCGATCAAGATGTTTACCTCGGATACTTCCGAAGAAAGCCTGTTCAAAGCGTCGAGGGTTTCAGACTTACCGGCTCCGCTGTCGCCAATCAGCATTACGTTGGCCTTCTCCCCATTCCTGAGTTTTATGTTCGCCAGGGCACCGTGAATCGGCAACCTTCCCTCGTCGATAACAAGAAGATTGTGAATCGTGAGTATCATCTTCTTCATATACCCGAAATAGTCGATCGTGGGATCGTCTCCGACTAAGCCCACATAAGTACCGTCGTCTTCTCTGTAAATAACTCCATTGAAGTCCCCTCTCTCTTCGAAGAGAGAGTTGTCTAATCCCAAAACGTATATGCCATCTGGCTTCTTGTGCTTTACGATATCGAAGCTTGCGAGCTCGAATAGATTCCCCAGACCGGCGGCCAGAGCCAGGTACTCTTTGTTAACCACCACGAAGATAAGTTTGGAGCCTACGTGGATAGGGAACAAAAACCAGTCTTTTCCCGAAGAAATATCCAGTCTTCTCAGAACGGGTTTGTCGTAGACCTTAAACAATCCCTGTCTTTTGTTTGACCTGGTATAGAAGATTACCGGCGGCTCGAAGACTATACTCCAGATGCATGCCATGTCGTAAAGGAAGTCAGCTCCGGCTACCCTAACTCTCTCATCTACTTCAGGGCGGTCCACAATGAATCCCACCTGAGCACCACCAGGCTCCTGTCTCAAAATCTTGAGTCTGATGTCGGAAACATTTATCAGTATCTGCCTGTAAAGGCTGAGTACTAAACCCTTGAGATCGGTGTTGGTTCTTACAAGAACCATCTGCTTGAAAATTCTATCGAAGCGATTCGGGGTGTACTCATCTCTCTTGACAATGAATCTGTGCTTGTTTCTCCACAGAGAAAACAAGCTCTCGACAAACCTTACAAGAAGTTCTTTCTTGTTGCTCATCTTTGGGAAGGAATAATACGGCGAACCGTCAATCTTCTCAATCGGATCGATCGTAAGTGCAAGAAGAAGCTCTATAATCCCCTCGATATTGTACTTTCTGGAAATGTCTACCGTATCTGTATTCTTCAAAAACGGCTCGAACAATGAAAGAAGCGAATTCTTCTTTTCCTCCGAGTCCCTTATCAACTCGGCAAGAATCTCTTTGAAGGTGTTGCTGTTAAGTATTTGAGAAGAAGCATTGTATGCAACTTCACCATTAATCAAAATACTCCTCATTGATCATGGCCTCCTCAATTCAATGTAAATATATTATACTTGCAGGTCGATTAATTTCCTTTCGTTTCAATGAAGATCGTACAATTCAAGCGTTTGGCCGGCAAACTGAATCTTCGGGCGGTTCGTGTTCAAATGAAATTCAACTTCTCTTCGAGTCGACGATATTTCTGTTTGTCCGGTCTCAAATTGGAGCAATGAGTTTTCATTCCAATTTTTGTTGTAGCAGGGTAAATATAAGAAGCAACTTACAAAGAACAGTGCTAGAATTCAATTGATGCGGACATGAGCCGCGAGGAAAAGAGGTGTCCAGTATGGCGGACAAGAAGAAAGAAGTTAAGAAAGAAACAAGAAAAGAAACCAAGAAAGAAAAACCACAGAAGTAATTCCTCCAATACCCACTCCGGGAGGCGGGTGAAGATTGCCCGCCTCCCGTTTTCATTTATACACACCTCACTTTGCTCCGGGAAAAAAGATATTCGATGTAGAATCCTGATATGAGCGACTTCTTCTAAGTCAAGAAGGGAGGGTGAAGCGATGAGAAAGAGAATTGGTCTGCTCGTTCTGTTTCTTGCAGTAATAATGGCATTTGGACAGAAAGACATTCTTTCAACTCTGCACGATGTTGAACAGTTGAGTACCCTTACCGAAATGGTTCAGGTTGCGGGACTTGATGATCTTCTATCCGGTCCGGGACCCTTCACATTATTTGCACCTGACGACAGTGCCTTTCTGCAGCTCCCGGGTAAGACTGCAGAAGATCTTTCAAACAACCTGTCTTTTATGCGGAGAGTTCTTCTCTTCCACATAGTTCGAGGAAGCCTGTGCTCTCAAGTGATCGTCCAGAATCCGGAGCTTGAGACGCTTCTCGGTCAGTCACTTGCTATCGATTCAAGAGGCGGAATCAGAGTCGACGGTTCTACGATAGTGGTCAGGGACATCCAGGCATCGAACGGCACAATTCATATAATAGATTCGGTTATATTCCCCCGTGAAGAACCCGACATCGCCCAGGTAATGAGGAATACCGGAATACTGGACGTGGCAATATCTGCTTTTGAAGAGACGGGCGTTGTGGATGCTTTGAAAGGTGAGGGCCCGATAACCGTCTTCGTGCCGAGCGATATTGCCTTTGCCAGAATACCACGTGAAACAATGGAAGCTCTACTAAGTGACATGGAATGGCTAAGAGAGGTGCTTCTTTATCACATATCGGAAGGTCTCTTCGCAACTGGTGATTTGATCTTTGAAAACGAAGTGAGATCGTTGCAAGGAGAGATAATTGAGGTGAAAATAGCTGAGTCAGGACTCTGCGTGCAAAACACTCTAATAAGCGTGCCCGACATAGAGGCCAGAAACGGAATCATACACGTTATCGATCATGTGATGTTCCCCCGGAATTCGCGAAGAAACCTGCCATCAATCAAGGAGACTCTAGAAGAAAAGGGATTCGATCTCATGCGGTCGCTTCTCGAAACACTGGATCTAGATATCCAATCAAATGAGAAGCATCGCATCACCGTCTTTGCTCTACCAAATGAAGCGCTCCTCAATCTCGAAGAGGATCCTAAGCTGATTTCCAGCGACCGAGAATCCCTGGAGAAACTGCTGGCCTTTCACGTCATTCCAAACGAATACCTCCATTCTGAACTGAGGATCGCTCAGACAGTATTTGCAGCTAATGGAAAGCCCTTGAACATAAGGATAAGTGATCAGTCCACCGTAAACGGAATCCCTATAATCGAAAGAGATATTCTGTGCAGAGACGGAGTAATCCATGTAATCGAATCTCCTTTAATAGTGGAACGGTAGTCTATTTAACAGCTCTCTTTCGGATAATAATCTTTCCGAGCGATACCAGCCCCCTCGATGAGACCACGCTTCCAAAGGCAAGCGTTCCAAGTTTTCCACCGGCTCCTCCGAAACGATTCGCGCTATATATGAACATTATCCCCATAATCAGTCCACTGAAGAGGGCTGCCGCTTCGCTTCTTAACTTCTCTCTGGAGGACATGCCAACAAAAGAGGCAGCCATCACTACGGCCGCCAGTACTGCCGCGTTTTCGGCACCAAATGCGGGCAGAAGTAGCTCTCAAAGCAGACCGACCAAACTGGAGGCAAATACAGGGCCGCTTCTCAGCCTAATGCTTAGTAAATAGGTTAGGACGGCGGCACCAAGACTGAAGAGCATTATGCTGACTCCAAAATGACGAAACTCCACGAGCACATCGAGCAACGTGCATCTGGAGCTGGTTGAAACAAGTATCCAGCTGCTAAAAGCTATCGCTCCGAGCTTCCCGCCATATCTCTTGAACAGATCCCTTGTCAAAAAGAGTATTGTACCGGCGATCACTCCTGCAATGACAGTGTGTCCGAAATCATGAAGTACATCGGGAGAAACCATCCCAACAAAGGCTCCGCAATAGACCTCCACAGCATATTCCTTCACAATGGCAACACCGACTAGACCGACAAGTGAAGCTGCAATAATTGCACCAGGGCCGGGGTAGATATTGGCA
>WOZY01000094.1 GCA_011620045.1 Mesotoga sp. | reverse complement strand
TCCGACCAAGTACTCTCTTTGCCCGCTCTTGGTCTTCTTTGTGACTTGAACGCCTGCATCATAGAGATTGGGATCATAGAACTCTTTAGGAAGTACGAGAACCATTCTGTAGGAATCAATCAAGTCTTCTATTCTTTTGTGGTCGGAAGACAAGTACCATGCCGATAGTGCACCTAGGGTATAATTGGCGGCCGAGTTCAACAGATTCACGGGGTCTCTGCATTCTTCATCTGTTTCAAGAAGAACATAATGTGCCAGACTTGCCACTCCGGTTGGAAATGCTGGCGAATAACTCGCTTTTATCCTGGGATGAAATCCCTGTGTAAAAGACACGGGCAGCCTAGATCTCCTGATTGTTCGCTCAATTGCTGTGACGGTTTCCTGGTGGGAAAGAAATCTCAAGAGACCTCCGCAGCAGAAGCGAACTACCAATCTCTTTTTATTCAAGCAAACCTCCACATGTACCAGATCCGAATCCCTTTGTTCCTTGGGTCACGTGCAGTTATAATTGTATTCGATTCACCTTTACTTTTCAACACTAAAATTGATCACTCAGAGGTGAGTTACATGAAATGGTTGATAATGTCGGACTCTCATGACAACATGGCAAGAATCGCCGAAGCTGTGAGTCTCGCAATTGACAGAGAAGTTGATGTTCTCTTTCATTGCGGAGATCTCGTATCTCCTTTTGCTGCTCGAGAGCTAATTCGGTTTAGTGGAGAACTCCATGTGGTTATTGGAAACAATGATGGAGAGTTGCTTGGCCTGAAGAGCGTGCTTGGAAACTCCCTAATCAAAGGGCCAAAGGAAATCGAGGTAAACGGACATAGTGTTATTCTGATGCACGAGCCTTTCGGACTGAAAGACACAATAAGAGGTGCTTTTCTTTTATACGGCCACACACATAACCTCGATATTAGACTGGATTCCAGTCCTGTGATCGTAAATCCTGGTGAAAGCTGCGGCTATCTTACCGGAAGACCAACAGTTGTCATAATTGATCCGAATAATCTTAAGTACGAGTTGATTGAACTTGGGTGAGACAAAGGCTAATTATAACATCTCTTTAACCGCGAAAAACCGACAGATACATATAATTGGACGACATAAATAAAACCAGTAACTGAATGGAGGTAATTCCTAGTGGAGAAAAACTTCGTGAAGAAAGAAGAGAACGTTGAAACGTTTCTCTTCTCCTTTGGTTCGGAAGAGGTTAGGAAGGCAGAAATGGACGTTGCAAGATATGTGAATCAGCAGTACACAATACCGGGTTTCAGGAAGGGAAAGGTACCGCTGAACATAGTAAGAAACTACCTTGCGGAAAGCTTTGAAGAGATGGTTCTTGAGGCCCTCTCAGACAAAATCGAGGAAGAGCTAAAAGAGGAGAAAATCCTAATCCCTGCAGTCATAACCGAACAGAAGATGGAGGGAGAAGGTGCAAGAATTGAAGTGAAGCTTCACAGAGATCCCGAAGTCAAGATTTCTGACTATGAAAACCTTGAACTTAAAATCCCCAAGAAGGATGAAGTGATACTCAATTATGTGAACAATAGACTCGAAGAACTAAGAAACGAACACGCTATTGTGGAGCCTAAAGAGGGGCCGGTTGAAAATGGTGACATAGTCAAGATAGAATACACGATAATTAAGGATGGCAAGAAAATAGCTGAAAACAAAGTTCAGGAGCTTAGCGTTACTCCTGAAGACGACAGACCGATTGTCAAGAATGTAATTGGAAAAACAAAGGGGGACATAGTTGAATTTCACAGAACGTTCGAAGACTCAGATAATGAATACTTCTATTCGGTGAAAATATTAGAAGTTCTCAGCAAAAGCCCACTAGATCTTGACGATGAATTCGCAAAGACGGTAAATGCAGAGGCTAATTCTCTCGAAGAGCTCAAGCGGATTGTCGAAAAGGAGGGAATGGAATCCTTCTTGAATTGGCAGAAGGACTTTTTGAGGCAACAAGCTATGGACAAGATCAATGATCTTGTTGAAATCGAAATCTCCGACTCGACGCTCGATTATTTCGTTCAGAGGACAATAGAGAACTCGAAGAAAGAAAAGAGCTACGATAACTACTTGAAACAGGCAGGAAGCGAAGAGAAGCTTTTGGAAGACTTTAGAAGAGGGGTTTTCGACGAGATAAAGAGGTCAAGATTCATCGACGAAATTGCTTCGGAGAAAGGCTTCAAAGCTGAACAAGAAGAAATCGAGGCTTACGCGGAGGAAATGGCACCATATTGGGGCATCTCTGCCGATAGGGCAAGAGAGATGGTTAATTCCCGTGAAGACATCAAGGAAGACATTGTCTCAACAATCATTAGGAACAAAGTTCTGGACACAGTAATTGAGCGCGCTGCAATTAGCGAAATGGAACCATCGCTTGAGAAGGAAGAGAAAGACAGCGAAAGTGGTCCCGTGGAGGACTTTTCTCCGGAATAGGTAATCAGCTCTTTTGTGATTGGAGGTTTATTCTTCACATAACGTTGTTGGCAAGTCAAAAAGAGGGGGTTGATATGAAAAAAAGAGTCGTTCTGATTTCAGTGGCTACAGCCTCTGCTATTGCGTTGTTTTTCTTTTTGAGAGCAGTATTCAACGGAGAGCTGATACTAAATCCCATTATTGTCGAAGGTCTTGGCCCCTTTTCTATCAGATGGTATGGAGTAATGATTGCAACAGCAATAATTGTTGCTTATGTTCTAGGAAGGCATCAGGGCCTCAAAGAAGGAATAAAGGAAGATTACTTGATTGAGGCAGTCTTCATTGGCATAATCTTCGGGGTGTTGGGCGCCAGAATCTACTATGTCGCCTTCAATTATGAGATGTACAGGGGGGATTTCTGGAGCATTTTCAGGACCTGGGACGGAGGACTGGCAATTCATGGGGCTTTTTTCGCCGCTCTTCTGGTAACATTTCTCTACGTCACATTCAGAAAGAAAGCAAACCTAAAATTTCTACAGGCAACGGATATTTTCACAGCTGTATTACCTCTGGCTCAGGCCATTGGTCGATGGGGGAATTTCATGAACTATGAGGCATACGGATCGCCCACCGATCTTCCGTGGAAGATGTTCGTCCCTTTAAGATACAGGATGCCGGGTTACTCCGAATTTGAATACTTCCATCCAACCTTTCTCTACGAAAGCCTGGCAAATGTGGTCATTTTCGCTGTACTATACTGGTATTTGGGGAAGAGAAAGAATTATGGAGAAGTAACCGCTCTTTACATGGTCTTCTATTCAACTGTGAGATTTTTCGTTGAAGGCCTGAGGTTAGATAGCCTTTACATAGGTCAAACCAATATAAGAACAGCCAGAGCGGTCTCAGTAATCCTACTTATTGCAGGAATAGTCTTGTTTATTTTTTCCCGGTATAAAGGTGAACAAGCGAAAAGAGCTTCTTGAATGCCTTAGCTCTATGTGAAAGCTCCATTTTTACCGAATCCCCGAGAACACCAAACGTTTGAGAATAACCTTGGGGAACAAATATCGGATCGTAGCCAAAACCGTTTTCACCGCTTTGTTTCCTTGCAATAATCCCATCGACTTTTCCCTCAACTCCAACCAAAACTCCGTTTGAAGGATCATAAAACAGAGCAGCACAGACAAATCGAGCTGCTCTGTTTTCTTCGTTCACCATTCTATCAAGAATGATCTGCATCTTTGTCAAGTAGTGACTGTTCTCCATGAATCTCGTAGAATTCACTCCAGGAAACCCTCCAAGAGAATCGATCACGAGTCCTGAATCATCTGCAAGAAGTGGTACTCCTAGATCCTTGTAAGCTTCGATCTTCTTCAGTGAATTTCCGAAGAAGGTTGCTGAATCTTCAACGATATCCTTCTTTGGAGCGATTGTTTCAACAGATTCAACATCAAATCCTGCAGGAAGAATGAGACGAACCTCTTTCAGTTTGTTTTCATTAGAAGTCACTAAGTAGAGCTTCACCTTCTAAGCTCCCTGATCTTTTTTACAACCATAGACGGGTTTTCTGCTCTGAACACTGCAGCACCCATTATAAGGATGTCTGCGCCTCTATTTACAAGGTCTTGAGCATTGTCTAGGCTCACTCCTCCATCCACGGCAATTTCAAACTTTAAATCCCTTTCATTTCGAATACGATTTAGAATATCAATCTTTTTTGCAGCTTCAGGTATGAATTCTTGGCCCGTGTACCCAGGATTTACGGTCATAACCAGCACACCATCAGTAAACGAAAGAACCTCATCAAGAAAGGATACAGGCGTAGATGGATTCAGAACGACAAATGCTTTTGAATCGCTTTCTCTTATCTGTCCAAGAAGTCTGTGAAGATGATAGTTACCTTCAACATGAACGTGCAGATTCTTTGCACCTAAAGCGGCATACTCCCGCACGTATCTAGAAGGATCCTCTATCATCAAGTGAACGTCAAGTGGAGGATGATGTAGTCTTCCCAGGGCTTCCATGATAGGCACCCCAAAAGTTATATTTGGAACAAACATTCCATCCATCACATCTATGTGCAAGTAATCAGCATCGCGGACTCTTCTGACTTCACTGGCAAGTTCAGTAAGATCTGCGGCGAGAATCGAGGGAGAGATTCTGGCCATATTTTCGTCCTCCCTTCTCTAGTTCTCTTTCCTTCAATTCATTATACATAATCAAATAACTCTCGTAGCGACTACTGTGAATAGAACCTGCTTCTACAAGCTCCTTGACGTAGCATCCAGGCTCATCCACATGGGCGCAGTCTGAAAACGCACACATTCCCCGTTCCTGAGCAATTTCCGGAAAACACTCGCCCAGGCTTTCTGGAACAATCTCGGGCAATTCAAGATTTGCAAAACCAGGAGTGTCTGCTATGAATCCTCCAAACTCGAATTGCAGGAGTTCAACATAAGAGGTGGTATGTCTACCCCTCTCCGAACCCCTTGAAATCTCTGAGACTCTGAGCTTAAGTCCCGGGTTAAGAGAATTGAGGAGGCTGCTCTTTCCCACTCCTGACATGCCGGCCATAACGCTTATCTTACCTTTCAACACTTCTTGAAGACGATCAAGGTTGATTCTTTTCTTAGAAGAGACTGGACAGATTTCGTAGTATTCACTATAGATTTCTGAAAGTCCTTTGAATTCCGAATTGTTAATTAAATCAATTTTGTTGACTACTATAATAACAGGCAGTTTAACGTACGCGGCAAGAACCAAGAAGCGGTCTGTAATTAAATTTTGAACTGCCGGTTCCTTCAATGAAAGCACTAGCAATATCTGCTCGATATTCGAGATTCGTGGACGCGAAAGCTCCGTCTCTCTGGGGAGAATACTTTCTATTCGACCCTGGCCGTTACCACTTAAAGAGTATTCAACTCGGTCACCGACAATTGGCCTAATCCCTTGCATCCTAAACCGACCTGGCATCGTACATACAAGCCTCCCACCCGTCTCGTTGTCCACCACTTCCATATTCCTGCTTCCGAATCTAACCACTACTCCTTTTCGTCTTTCCAAGCCTTACCCCCTTCTTCTCTGCCTTAACTGGCCACAAGCGGCATCAATGTCTGTGCCTTTCTCATGTCTCACTGCGCTCTCAAATCCGACAGCCTTCAATCTTTCCTCGAAATCTACAACTTTCTGATCTGAAGGTCTTTCGAAGTCCGGATTGACAGGGTTCACAGGTATAATATTTATAAATGACTTGATTCCTCGAAGGTATTTGATAAGCTGTGCAACATCTCCGGCTGTGTCATTCACTCCGCTTATCAAGGCATATTCAAAGGTAATTCTGTTTCCAGTCTTCTGTTGATAATACACAAGTGCTTCTCTCAGCAAATCTAATGAATGCATCCTATTTACTGGCATCAATGAGCTTCTTAACTCATCATTGGCACTGTGAAGTGAAACCGAAAGCCGGATATCCATCCCTGAATTCGCAAGTCTCTTTATCCCTTCTGGTATTCCTGCAGTGGATATTGTGAAATGCCTAAAGCCAAGGTTTCTACCTCTGGGATCGTGAATGATATCGATTGCCTTATATACACTGTTCTCATTGAGAAAGGGCTCACCCATTCCCATGAAGACAATGTTGTCGACGGGTCCATCAATAGCTCTTTCCATGTGGATTACTTGAGAGACAATTTCACCGGTCGAGAGGTTCCTAAAAAAGCCTCCCGCTCCCGTTGCGCAGAAGGAGCAGTTCAGAGCACAACCTACTTGAGAAGAGATGCAGAAAGTAACATGTCCAGGATGCCTCAAGACAACCGACTCAATTTGATTCCCGTCTTCGAGTTTCCACAAGAACTTTTCTGTATCGTCTTTCGAAACCTGCTTTTCAACCACCTCCATTGCTGGGAAGTACAGTAATCCTGACAGTTCTTCTCGAAGAGCCTTCGGAAGATTCGTCATTTCTGAAAAGCCTAGAGCTCTTCTCTTGTAGACCCAGTTGAAGATCTGGTCAGCTCTATAAGCGGCTTCTTCTATAGAAAGCATAAGATCTCTCATCTCGTCAAGACTAAGGGAAAGAATGTCTTTCATCTTGCCCTCCTAAGCCTGGCCACATAACCAACAAGTGGCGCTTTCCATGGTTGCAGCCAGTAACCGCTACCATCGAATTTGGCAGTAATTCTCCGTCTTGTGAAGAACTCTTCCATTTCGACAGGCTGGAAATCACTCAGGGATTCAAGGGCCTTGTTGTTCTCCTCCTCGGTCATTGCTTGGCTATAGTAGATGAAATCATCGTGCTCTTTCGAAAAGCTTCTCAGCAACTCCTTCGCCTTCTGAAAAGCCGCTGTAAAGGCATTGAGGCCCAGAGAATGGAAAAGCCAAGGCATAGAGTTTATTCTTCCCGTAAGGCTGCCACTATGCTTTGCTACTGGGACACCTACTCCCGAAAGGATATACTCAACCTCATCAACGTTTTCGAGCTTGTCCATAGAATCGCCTCTTTGAAAGACATTAATAAGATCCGAGTATTGACTTCTGTCAAAGACAAACCCCTTTCTGACCAATTCATCCTCTCTGCCCGAAGCGATAACTGTCTGTACTGGAGGTGTTTGGTTATACTCCAGAAGCTCTTCAAGATTTTCTATCCACTTCACATCCCTCCAGTAATTCACAAGCCAC
>WOZY01000047.1 GCA_011620045.1 Mesotoga sp. | reverse complement strand
ATGTATGTTCTATATTTTGAAAAGGCCACGTCGACACCTTCAGAGTTTAGAATGCGGTACCCGTTTCTCGTCACAAAAATCTCAACGGAGTTCAACCATGAATTGTACGGTTTTTCATTATCAAAGATTGCTCCAATCGCGTCTCTTGAAAGATCATGAAGGTCATGTTCGGCTGTTTCGAATCTCCGCGAGAATTTCGGTGCCATTGGATACCAGGGATTCTTGGCGAAACCTGCAGCAAAAAAGGCCTCCTGTATTGAATGGACGATTTCCTCAGCCGTTGTTCCCGAGCTTACGGTAACCGTCGAGCTTCCCCTGTATTTCTTTTCGCCCTCTTCAAAATCTCGGTAGACAGTTACTTCGTACTTCTTTACCTTTTTCGCCCTTCCAAGATCGACCTTGTTCCCTACAAAGAAATACTCTTCACTCTCAATGTTCTCTTCCCTTATTTTCCATGCATCTACTGAATTTGCTTCAAGGTTCTTTACAATCGTCTCTATCATTATCCCAACCTCGCTCTTGCCTTAATATATGGTCCACCCGCAGAGACTTTGGCGAACTCCTTGTGACCTTTACCGCAGGCTCCCGTTCCAGAGAGCTTAAAATCTCCAGATACCATGGAAATCGACTTCAGCAATGAAGGTACATATCCTGTCATCATTACTGGAGATACGATGCGACCCGTGAACTGGCTTTTCTTAATCTCGCGTCCGTAGGCTATTACACACTGAATCCCCCAGTTTTTGGGATCCTCCATTCCACTGTAATAGTCTTCAAGAAGAAAACCATAATCTATTGATTCGATCATTTCTTTTAGATCATCTTTTCCCGGAGAGAAATATGTGTTGGTCATGCGTGCATATGCTTTTCTCTCAAACGATTCCCTCTTACCGTTGCCGGTCGGCTCAGTTCCAAGAACAGATGCAGAAATCAAATCTGAAATTCCTCTCTTGAGAATCCCGTTTTCTATTATCACTGTGTCCTTTGCCAGGCTGCCTTCATCATCAAATGCGTAAGATGAAACTTCTCTTACACCAGCCGCACCGTCATGCATCGTAACTAACTCAGACGCAACCCTCTTTCCTAAATACTCGACGGCCTTTGCCCTCCCCTTCACAAACATGTCCATTTCGACTCCGTGTCCGAAAGCCTCATGAGCAATCAGTCCTGCAACATCTGGCGAGCAAATTACATCGTACTCACCTGGATCTATTCTCTCGGCAGAGAGCAGGAGTCGAGCATTCTCGACAACTTTCCCGACGAATGCTTCCATCTCGTCCAGAATCTCCAGACCCTTCAGTCCCGAAAAACCTTTCATACTATACTTGGTCCTCTTGTTTCTTCTGGCAACGACGTACAAATATCCTTGAGACCAGATGTAGGATTGTGAGAGCTCCTTCCTGGAAGAAATGAAGAGCTTACTCACTTGCACGTTTTCCATAAGGGCCATTACTTTTACTACTTCATCGGAGAGTTCGTGAGCCCGATCCTTAAAAGAAGACAGTCTATCGATTATCTCTCCTGCCGAGAGAGAACCCGGAAGAATTCCAACTTCGTCATTGAAACAGAGTTTTGATTCCTCTTCTTCGAACATCGATACTGCTGAAGCATCTAGACTTTTCTCATTCATACTTTTCCTGAATGCAGAAAGCTTTCTCCCGACATACTTGACAATCTCTTCAACTGATTGATTCCCCATTTCATTAAACGACAATTCAAAGCAACCTCTTCCATCATGAATCCTTAGTACGAACCCTCTTTCGGACCATCTCGAATCGTTCACGCTAATCCCAGTTGTCATCACCTGGTACTGTTTACCCCTGACATCTGTGCCGAGAACTGAAACGTAAGGAAAGTCACGTTCCAGAGAACGCACAAGTTTCTTCATCAAGTCACGTTTATCGTTGAGATATCTCGAATCTTCTACCTTCATCTGAACCTCCTAATGGAATGCATATTTTGTTTATCTCTAAGTAAACCTTCTCGGAAGAGTCGACTCTAAGATTTCTGAGTGGATTCCTTGTGACAAATTATACTATAATTCTTCTAGGATTGAAATAAATGAATTCTGTAGTGAATATAATTAATCAATCTCCCTGCTAAAATGAAATATTTTTTCACAATTCTTATTTATTCACTCTACATTAACAATAGAGTGTTATTCTATACCCTGAAACAACCGTAATTAGGAGGCAAAAAATGGTTAAGGTTGAGAAAATCACAAAGACTTTCGAAAGTCGAAGAAAAAAGGTGGTAGCAGTCGATTCGTTGAGCTTTTCCGCCGAGCCAAAAAGCATTTATGGCCTTCTAGGGCCAAATGGTGCTGGAAAGACTACAACCCTCAGAATTATCTCTACTCTTCTAAAGCCAGACAGTGGAAAGACAAGCGTAATGGGATTCGACTGCGTAGTTCGGCCCACAGAAGTTCGGAAGAGAATAGGTTTCCTTACAAGCGATATGAAACTATCAGGAAACCTTACACCAAAGGAACTGCTTAGATTCTATGGCGAGCTCAGTCATATGAGGGACACAGATATCTCTAACCGGACAAAGGAACTTTCAGAATATCTTGATATGAATGACTTCCTTGACAAGAGAATTGGAAAGCTCTCTACAGGAATGAAGCAAAAGGCTGCGATCGCAGTCAGCCTTATTCATGATCCCGAAGTCATAATCTTTGATGAACCCACAAACGGTCTGGATATCCTTACGGCAAGAACAGTTACCGACTTTCTCAAAGACTACCGCGACCAGGGAAAGACCATAATCATCTCCACTCACATCATGTCTGTTGCCGAAAAGCTATGCAATAGAGTTGGAATTATCTTCAAGGGCAGGCTTGTCGAAGACGACACTCTTGAAGGGCTCTATGAGAAGTTTGGTGAAGACAATCTTGAAGACGTGTTCTTTAG
Organism: Mesotoga sp.; assembly: GCA_011620045.1. Lineage (GTDB taxonomy): Bacteria > Thermotogota > Thermotogae > Petrotogales > Kosmotogaceae > Mesotoga. The sequence goes on along the minus strand of WOZY01000047.1, from coordinate 4,192 downwards.
GATTGCCGACAGAGAAGGGGTGATCGAGATTGTTTAGGGATGCTCTAATTATCTTTCGAAAGGAACTCAAGAATATATTCAAGGACGCAAGAACTGTCTTCGCAGTTCTGATTTTGCCGATGTTGATCATGCCAGTGATCTTCCTCGTAATGAACACAGTGTCTACATCCCAAACCAGAACCTACGAGAACACAGTCTACAAGCTGAAGATAATTAATTTGCCCGATGCGAGGTTCTTGAGTTTTCTAGATCAGATGTTCTCATTTGTAATTGACGAAAATCTTAGCGAAGAATCGGTTAGAAACCAGGAGAACTCAATCATGGTAGAGTTTCCCGCAGATGCCGCGGAAAGAGTTCGTGATGGAGAGAAGATAGATGCCCGTCTCTTCTACAATTCAACTTCAAGAGGTTCTTCGTACGGGGCTCAAATAGTTCAGAATGCCCTGTCGTCGTATTCATCCCTGCTTCTTTCGGAAAAACTTCTCGAACATGGATTGACACTCGAAGATCTCACTCTCATAAGTGTAGAGAAAAGAGATGTTGCGCCGGAAGAATCTCGGGGAACTGAGCTGCTGGCCACATTGATCCCATACCTCCTGCTCATTTATGTCTTCGCCGGATCCATGAATATAGGCCTCGACACAACTGCGGGCGAAAAAGAGAGAGGAAGTATGCCTGTACTGCTTGTTAATCAGGTGTCGAGATCATCAATTGCAGCAGGGAAGATTCTGTATGTAATGACTATTGCGATCTTGAACAGCATATTCACCTTCATCGGCCTGATGATCGCTTTCAAAGTTGGAGGACCTGCTTTTGGGGGTGGTGAGCTCAATTTTTCATCTCTGTCAGCCACAACTCTTTTCGGTCTCTTCATTACACTGATGACAATGTCTGGGCTTGCAGCCTCCTTAATTGTTCTACTTGGCTCCTTAGCAAGAAATATGAAAGAGGGGAGCGGTTATGTAATGCCCATATATATTATGGCAATAGTACTGGGAGTTGCAACTATGCAGATGGAATCTCCAGATAATCCCCTTCTCTACTTGGTCCCTTTCATAAACTCGATCTTCGTTATGAAGGATATCATTACCGCCAGTTTTGTCGTTTCGAGATTCTCCCTCATGCTTGCGAGCAACCTCGTTTATGTATCATTGTTCATCTATTTTCTTACTAGAGTCTTCAACAGCGAGAAGATCATGGACAGTTCGGGAGCTTAACTGATTACCTGGAAATCTTCAGATATTGCAGACAAAGGAGGCACATGCCCTCCTTTTAATTTCACCAATCAAGGTCTATGGTTTATCATTGAGTTAGGGATAAATAGTCAGAATCATTTGTCGGGAGAAGTCTAGGTTGAGGAAAATAGTATCAGTCGGGGTTTGTGTTTTTCTGGTTTTCACAATGTTTTTTGGATCCGAGGTACTTGCTGACAGGTATCTACAGTTTCTCTTACGAGGAAACTATCATCTTGCTTATGAGATGCAAAGTCTAAGGGCGAAAGATCTCTATACAGTCGAAAACATGAGTCAGGAATTTCAGCAGCTTGCGGAGGAATACGGCGAATACCTCTTCATTTTCTCAACCGAGACGAACAAGATAAGAGGATTCACAGTATTCATCTTTCATGCTCAGTTTGAGAGAGGGTTTATCGACTTCAACGTAGTGGTTGATGATCAAGGCAGAGTTGACACATTTCTAGTTCAACCGACACTGGAAACAGGAGCAATTGCCGAGTACATCGATACGAGCAGATTTGATGAGTTCGAAATCACGATTGGAGAAGATAGGAACCGGCTTCCCGCAGTAATTACTGTTCCCAAAGAGATTGACAAGTATCCACTTGTAATTCTCATACATGATTCAGGAGCTATGGACAGAGATTCTACAATAGGTCCTAACAAACCCTTCAGGCAGATTGCCTGGGGCCTTGCGACCCAGGGCGTGGCCGTTCTTCGTTATGACAAGAGAACATTCGTGTTCGGAGAGCGTTTGTCCCAGACTTCTCCAAGTATCGAGACGGAAGTAATAGAAGATGTAATCAATGCGATAACTGCCGCATCGAGAATACCCTCAGTTTCATCAATATTTCTTGCGGGACACGGACTTGGAGGCAGAGTTGCCCCAGCAATCGCCGCCAGAGACTCCAGGGTCGATGGAATTATCTTACTGGCTACGCCTGCCAGGAGAGAACTGCAGGTGATAATTGACAAACAGAAATACATTGGATCGCTCTATGGAAAAGAAACCGGACAGCAGACCAAACTTCTCACCGACTACCTGCAGACCGCTCTTGACGGTAAGCTGCCTCCCGGCGCCCCTGTCCTGGCAGCAACGGCCGGATACTATTATGAGCTTGACAGAATGAATCCTATTGAAATTGTAAGAGAACTGGAAATCCCCGTGCTTATTGTTCAGGGCGATGCCGATTTCGAATCGTCGGTTCAGGACTACATAATGTTCATGAACGCACTATGGACAAGATTGAATGTTTATTTTCAGCTGCTACCCGGTCTCGATCATTACTTTATGCCTGTAAAGGGCGAGATATCAACGCCTGACGATTACTATGAGTTTCGACATGTCGATGGTCGTCTCATAGATGCCCTATTTTCATGGATTTATATTTTTGATTGAGAGGCTTGCTTACATCTGTTCTCAACTCCATACATATCGAGAACTTCTGCTAAAGAATCTATTAATCATAAAGAAAGCACGAAACAAAATGACCATCACTTACTTCCTTCAATGAAGGGCTTTCTTTCCAGCATCTGTCGAAGGCCTTAGGACATCTCTTGACGAATCTGCAAGTTTCAGGCGGATCAACGGGAGAGGGAATCTCTCCTTTCACGATCTCCCTCTTTCCGGTCTTTCGCATGTGAGGATTCGGAACAGGGATCGACGAAAGCAATCCGCGCGTGTAAGGATGAAGAGGATTAGCAAATAGCTCGTCGGTTTCAGCGGTCTCAACAATCTTTCCAAGATACATAACCGATATCCTGTCAGAAATGTGCTTCACAACTGCCAGATCATGTGCAATGAAGAGATATGTGAGACCGAAGTCGTGCTTCAAATCCTCAAGGAGGTTTATTACCTGAGCTTGAACGGATACGTCAAGAGCCGACACCGGCTCATCACATATGACCAGACCGGGGTTCAAGATCATAGACCTCGCTATCCCAATTCTCTGTCTCTGTCCACCTGAGAATTCATGAGGGTATCGGTACATGTACTCTGGCCTTAGACCAACCTTCTCAAGAATTTCGGCTATCATCGACTTTCTCTCTTCTTTGCTCTTGCCCACCGAATGTACTCTCAGGCCTTCGGCAATTATATCGTGAACCGTTATTCGAGGGTTGAGAGAAGCGTAGGGATCCTGGAACACCATCTGTATCTCTCTCCTGAAAGGTCTCATTTTTGATTCCGAGAGAGAAAATATGTCGACGCCACCTTCAGAAGAACCTTCACCCCTGTAGAGGAACTCTCCGTCTGTCGGCTGGTAGATCTTAATGAGGGTCCTTCCTATGGTCGTCTTGCCGCAACCCGATTCTCCAACCAGCCCAAGAGTTTCACCCCTGTGAATATGCAGGTCAACCCCATCTACCGCCTTCAGATTGGACCTAGACCTGAACCCGCTCTTTATGGGAAACCATTTCTTCAGGTTCTTGATCTCTACCATTGGGGAAACCTTCATCACACATCATCCCCATCGAATAGCCAACAACGAACTGAATGATGGCCTTCGGATTCAATCATCGGCGGTTTCTCCAGACATTTCTCGAATGCCATCGGGCAACGCGGCCTGAATCTGCAGCCACTGGGGAAATTCGACGGATGGGGGACATAACCATTTATTACGCTCAACTTCTTCTGATCTTTCTTGGAAATCTCAATCTTTGGTATTGAGTTGATCAGGCCTTTTGTGTAAGGATGCATGGGTTCGTCGAAGATGTCAAATATGTCACCGCTCTCAACAATCTGCCCTGCGTACATTACGAGAACTCTATCACACATTTCGGCGATTACTCCCAGATCGTGCGTTATGATTATAGTGGCTGTGTTAAACTTATCCTTCAACTCGTTCATTAGTTCCAAAACCTGGGCCTGAATAGTTACGTCAAGCGCTGTAGTGGGTTCGTCGGCAATGAGCAGCTCCGGGCTGCATGCGAGCGCCATAGCAATCATCACTCTTTGC
>WOZY01000146.1 GCA_011620045.1 Mesotoga sp. | reverse complement strand
GAACGGATATGACCATTATCTTCTGTTTCATACCGTGGGACATCTCGGAGATCATCTTACCTAGATAATCGATTCCAAAGGCTTCGCATAGCTCCCCGACTCTTTTCTTCGCCTCTTGCTTCTTGTCCGGGAAGACGTCCATTATGAACTCCAGAAACTCCGCTCCTGTGAAATATGAGTAGATTCTTGGCTCATCGGGTACAACGCCAATCCTGCTTTTGATAAGCAGTTCGTTTCTGGAGAAGTCCATATCGAGTATTTTCACCTCTCCCGACGTCGGCCTTAAAGTGCCCGTCAACATTCTTATAGTAGTTGTCTTTCCGGCCCCGTTGGGTCCAAGAAAGCCATATATCTCCCCTGAATTGATCGACAGATCTACCTCATTTACTACCGGGTCTTTGTCGAAGACCTTAGTAAGCTTTTTACAGCTGATCATTTGGATCCCTCCAGACTCTATTGCCAGATGTCGGACAGATTATTCTCACTCCCCAATTCTACGACAAGAGTCAAGGCATTTCAAATTACGATTCCAATTCAGCTGCGAAGCGTTCAATCTCCACAAGGACGATGAATCATAAAGTCAGATGATATAATAAGGCGAGTTCATGAGGTGCGCATATGAGAAGATTGGTTTCCTTCGCTATACTGGCCGTAGTAGTCGCGGTTCTGTTGTCTGGAATCAAGGGGTTTAGCTTCGATCCCTCGCCGGCTGCTTTCTTGAGCGATGACGATGCGGAGCTTGAGGCGTTCAATGAAGTTGCGGAAGTTTTCGGTGATTCCGGATCAATTGTTTTGGTTCTTGAAGCTTCTGAAACCTCTTTGGAGCTCCTGAAGAGTCTAACTGAAGACATCGAAGCTCTTGATTGGGTGAAATCCGTTTTATCCCCCACAAACGCCGTTAAGCTGGGAAGCTTCAATCTTCTCAAAATGAGTATTCCATCGGAAAGCTATGTTTATGAAGAAGAAGGCAGACTGGTCCTTAATGAAGAACTGCTGGCAGATCCTCTTTACAGCAATCTGATCGTCTCTTCTGACGGCAGCTATTATGGGGTTATGATCACCATAGCAGAGGGGTACGAGCTCAGCAGCGACAAGTTGATCGCGGAACTGCGGTCGGTATTAGACTCTTCCGGCGTAGATAACTACAGATTAATCGGGGAGAGTGTCGCTAATTCCGAAACTTTCAGGTCTATCATTGATCTCACCTTCAAGTATCCGCCCTTCATACTGCTGGCCATCATGGCGGTTTATGTGATCAAGTTCAGAAGAATATCTCTGTCACTTCTAACCCTTGTACCCCCTTTGGCAGCAGTAATGGTGATAGTAGGAATAATGGGATTGATGGAGCTTTCGATAAACAGTCTTACTGTTATGATTCCTTCGTTTATAGTGATAATCGGAAGTGCATACGGGATGCATTTTCTATCGAGATTTGAAGAAAACATCCATATGAGAAACACCGTAAGAAGAACCATCCACGAAGAGAGAGTGCTGATTCTTTTTTCTGCTCTTACAACTATGGCGGGCTTTTCTTCATACATCTTGCTTGATATGAAGGCCTTTCAGGAGATGGGAATATTTGTCTGCTCCGGGATCTTTCTATCTGCTATATTTACTATCACAGTCCTTCCAGGTCTTGTTACCTCTAAGGCAGCCACTAGAAGCGAGGTTTCGCCGCCGAGAGATGTTCATCCAATAGTCAAAAAAGCAGTTATCTGGGTTGTTATAGTCCTCAGTATCTCTTCTCCTTTACTGATCATTTCTATTCCAATAACGATTGATCAGTATAATTTCTTCAAGGAGGATTCAGAGATCAGAGAAAGCGCAAGAACCATGAAGGAGGCCTTCGGTTGGTTGACAAATTATGCTCTCATGGTCGAACCTGTAGAGAGAGAAAGCATTTCGTTCACGGCCGATCAGGTTGAAAATCTCGAAGCTCTTGAAGAGGAGCTGAACGGAATTGAAGGAATTTCGAAGGTTATGAGTCTCTTTGACCTTTCTAGGGAGACCAACGTTCCTTTACCTTTGATGATCAGGATGCTCAACTCAACAGATGTATTTGGAGATTTTACTTCACTTCTGGTGAGCGATAATGCGATTCGTTTCAATCTCTTTTCATCTGAGAGCGACAGCCTGAGTGCAGAGAGATTAAAAGCCGCAGTCGAAAACGCGATAAAAAAATTCCCTGAACTGAACAAGAGCTTCGAATTCACTCTGGCTGGAACAACTCTCATATGGAAGAGTGTCAACTCATCGGTCGTCAATAACCAGATTCAAAGCCTGATAGTCTCATTCGGACTTATCATAATTCTTCTGTTTTCAATATTCAGGAGCTTGAAGTCAACCATAATAGCAACCATTCCAATTTTGCTAACGACACTATTCAACTTCATCTTCATGGCCGTTTTTAGGATTCCTCTAAGCATTTCCACAGCTCTTATTTCGGGAATGTTGATGGGACTGGTAATCGATTACGCAATCCATTTCACGATCTGGTTCAGGAGGTTCGGTGATTCACGTAAGGCATATCAACAGACCGCAAATGCAATTCTTGCAAATGGGCTTAGTCTTGTTGCCGGCTTTTCAGTTCTTCTGCTTTCACCTCTCTTGTTATACGTTGATGTGGCGAAGTTGATGGTTAGCGGACTTGTTGTGGGAATGGTTCTTACTCTCATACTTCTTCCAGAAATCGCATCGAGGAGTGAAAGGTTTTTGAGCAGGAGGAAAGATTCCAGCTGATATAATTCTTATATAATCAACTGGAGGTGCCCGGTTCTGAAAGCACTTGTTTCTCTTCTCCCAGAAGATCTGGATTGCTTTGTCAGAGAGATATGGGATGAACTGAAGATTGAGTTTGGCTTTAATTCAGTTTTTCTCACACCTTTCCCTCATATAACCTACTGCATTGTAGAAGAGAGGAAGACAGGAATAGACCCTTTGATCGAGGTGATGGCTTCCAATACGCCCCCTTTTATAGCCACAACGGAGTATCTAGGAATCTTCTCAGGCGAAAAGCCGGTGATATTCATTGGGCTGGCAAGGAATTCGCGCATAGCATCTCTTCACCATGCTTTGTGGACCGAGCTCTGCAAATCGGTAGACAATAGAGCGATCGCTTACAATGAAATTCACTGGATACCTCATATTACAGTTGTTTTCGGAGATGATCTTAATCGATCCAACATCGGTCCGGTTATGGAAAGACTTGCCTTCAAGGATTTTCATCACGAGTTGACGATAGACAATCTGACGATACTTGAAGAAGTCCCCTCCGAAGGGATTGTTATCAGGAAGAGACTGAAACTCGCAGGCCCGTTGAAAGAGGATTGACGTCTCTCGGGCGCTTACACTCGCTTCTAAAAGGTAAGCAACTAAAAATCAAACTTCCAGAAGACCAGGTTTGTTATAATCTATCGAAAGGAGGAGGTAGATGCATGAGAAAAGTTAGTTGGAAGGACATTGATCTGAAGATCGCACTCCCGAGAAACGTGAAATCTACTGAGTGCATAGGCGAACTGGAAGAGTTCATAGGTCAGGAAAGAGCCATAAAGGCGCTGGAGACTGGGCTTCACATAGATGCGAAGGGTTACAATGTGTTCGTTTCGGGTACCACCAATACCGGAAGAAGGACCTTTGTCAGTCGCTATCTCAAGAAGAAAGTCGAGGGTACTAAGACCCCTGGAGACTGGGTATACGTCTATAATTTCGACGACCCGAGGTCTCCTAACTCAATATCTCTTGAAGCGGGAACGGGGAAGATATTTCAGAAGGAAATGAACGAATTTGTCGAGATCGCAATAAACTCCATTGGCGAAAGCTTCCAGAGCGAGGACTATCAGCAGAAAGTTACATCCATTCAGAACGAACAGTCGGAGAAACGCTCAAACATGTTGAAGGAACTCGTTGAGAAGGCCAAAGAGAAAGACTACACCGTTCAAATAAACCAGACCGGAGTCGCAACCATTCCTCTATGGAACGGAAAGCCACTTACACAGGAAGTATATGAGGCTCTGCCCGAGGATTATCAGAAGCAGATTACGAAGAAGGGCGAAGAGGTTCGTGAGCTGGTTAATTCCTATCTTCTGAAACTGAGCAAGATGGAAAAAGACTACGGCGAAAAGTATAAGGAACTGAACAGAAAGGTAGCTTCATTTGCCGTTGAAGGCCACATAAAAGAAATGAAGGATAGATTCAACGCAAGCAAAGAGGTTGTGAACTTTATTCAAAGTATGAAGGAGGATCTTCTTGACAATCTTGGCGTTTTCTTCAGCCAGGAGATCGATTCGAAGGCCTTTTTTGGTAAGAGATACGCAGTTAATCTATTCGTCGACAACTCTGGAATAGAGGGGAAACCCGTTGTAGAGGTAACGAACGCCAATTACTCTTCCCTCTTTGGAAGAATCGAGTACATTGCGAAGATGGGCATGCTGGATACCGATCACACAATGATAAGACCCGGAGCGATACACAGTTCCAACGGCGGATACCTTGTTCTTGATGCCAAGAACGTGCTAAGCGAACCGTATGTCTGGCAGACACTGAAACAGGTTCTCTTTTCGGGTCTTGAGGGGATCGAGAATCTTGAACATAAGATCGGCCTGCTTTCGACTGTGAGTCTCAAACCAGAGCCGATTCCACTTGACATAAAAATCGTCATGATAGGGGAGCCATGGATATACAGTATGCTGAGTACCCTCGACACCGATTTCAAGAAGCTCTTCAAGATAAAGGCAGAATTCGACTGGGAAATGACTATAGAGAATGATACTGTTAGCAAGCTCTGCGGACTCACCTGCAATATTGTCAAAGAGAATTCCTTAAAACCACTCGAGAGAGAAGGGATCAAAGAAGTAATCAAAAGGGCGGTTTTCCTTTCTGGCACTAGAAAGAAGGTCTCGACGCAATTCGGCGCACTTGAACAGATTCTTCTTGAAAGCTCGGCCGTAGCGGAAATCAATGGTCACGAGATGATACAGGCCGATGATGTATCGACTGCATGGGAGGAAATGCACACGAGGGTCTCGCTCTATCAAGATAAGATTAAAGAGATGTTCCACAACTCCACTTTGATGGTTCAAACAGAAGGGGAGCTTGTCGGCGAAATAAACGGGTTGACAGTCATCCAGACTGAAGATCTTTCTTTCGGGATACCGGTGAAGATTACCGCCAAAGTCGGACCGGGCAACAGCGGAATCGTAGACATACAGAAGGAATCAGAGCTGAGTGGACACATTCACAACAAGGCCAGTCTGACCATTCAGGGATACATGAGTTCGAAATACGCACAGCAGTTTCCGCTCAGTCTAAATGGCTCGATAAGTTTTGAGCAGGTTTACTCGGCAGTCGAAGGTGATAGCGCTTCGGTTGCAGAAACGGTTGTCTTCCTTTCCGCAATTGCCGAAGTCCCGATAAAACAGTCGATAGCTGTAACAGGTTCAATAAACCAGAGCGGACGGGTTCAGCCGGTGGGAGGAGTTCAATACAAGATTCAGGGTTTTTATGATCTCTGCAAGATAAAGGGCTTCAGTGGCCAGCAAGGAGTGATAGTGCCCGAAGCGAATTTCGATAACTTGGTTCTGAACGACGAAATAATAGGAGCGATTAAGGAAGGTAGATTCAACGTCTGGACTATTGAAACCGTGGACGAGGCTATTGAGATACTTACAGGAATGAAACCGGGGAAAATCGGAAAGAACGGGCAGTACTCTTCTGGTAGTTTCAATCGACTTGTCGTTGATAGGCTCAAAAAGTTCTACGAGATTGCCTCTCAGACAAATAAGCGATCCGGTAAGGGCGGCGATTGATGAGGTCTGTTTACTAGACCAGCAAAAAACGGCGATAGACAAGTCCTCTGTCTATCGCCGTTTAGAGTTCACGGACAGCGTTTCTAGGATTTCGAATCTATCTCGGCGAATCTCGCAAGCATATAGTTTATGTAGCCCTTCATATAGGAGGCAGTTTCTTTCAGGATCTCTACTGAAAGCGCATCAAGCTTCGCTGTTTCGCCCGCGTTGTGAAGATCGTCGAAATAGGCTTTGCCAAGCCAGACTGCTTCGGGGTTTTCCAGTTCGCCTCCCATTGTACGCTTAAGGTCGTAATAGACTGAACTCAACTTATTCCTGGAGTACTTTCGCAAACTAACGGCCGCTTGCTTCGGGTCCTTAATCTTTTTGGGTGAAACCTCTTTTAGCGCCTCAACGAGGGGTTCGTATTCTCCCCAGAGCAGGTATCCACCGTAGAAGTCATAAGCAAAGTGGTAGTTCGAGAAAACAGCCAGCCACTTGTCCATGTTGAACGGCAGCTTCACCATCTCGAAGAATGGTGCCGGGAACGTATGGAATGGCTGACCTACATCTTCAAGATAGTGAAGTGCTCTCCCCATGAAGCGGTATGCCCAATAATGATCTCCTCTAGAATAAGCGATCTCGGCCAGATCACTGAAATACTGAACCACGTCGGTTACTTCTCCAACTCTAATGAAGAAAAGCATCCTGTATTCCATATGCCTCAGCCCCTGGCTGTCACCGAGAAGCGTCTCTATTCCGTTAAGTTCAAGCCCCTTATCCATACCTAGATCGGGCTCGTAAGAATATACCGAGAGAATCTGCCAGAGGGGTGCCAAATTGTTAGCCGGTTTGGGGTTTGGGAAGACTGAGCTGTACAGATCGAGGTCTTCTTCTGGCAGATAGCTTTCGCCGAGATAGTCGTAGAAACCCTCTAAGGCCGGATTGTACTCCTGTGTATCTACATCGGCGTATGTATAAGGAGTGATTTCCACGAACTCATCGAAATCATCCTCATACTGCGAAACAATAACATAAGTAAGCGCATCGTGGCCAGACCACGAAAAGGCAAACGCAGTCACAAGAAGTATAAGAATCACCATCACTCTTTTCACATGATCACCTCCAGTCTGATAATATCAGATTTCACGTTGCAATATTACTTTCTGAAGAGCGCCTCCGCTTCGGTACTAAAACTCTTTTCTGATAGTATTATTTAGAAAAGGTGTTCTAGGAGGTGCGATATGGGGGACAGTTCAAGAAGAGTCTCAAGAGGTTCGCTGGATGTCAGAATACTGCGTGATGTCGAATTCGATTTTCAACTTTACAGGTCTCTCGGTGCGGTTTCCTATGAAGGGGGAACGGTCGGGGAGATCCTCTCTCTTGTA
>WOZY01000077.1 GCA_011620045.1 Mesotoga sp. | reverse complement strand
GAGTAGCAGTGAACTCCAAACTGTATATCCACTACATGATGGTCAACCACTGGGGAGAACCGGGGAGGTGGAACACGAGCTATTCTGGACTTGCGGTTTCAGAAAACGGCGGACAGACCTGGGATGTACTTGACTCAGTGAAATGGAGTTCGGAGAGTAACTTTGCCCAGGTAGGTATTGCGAAGGCTTCCCAATGGCCAAAGATTCCTGATGGGTGTGACGTGAACAGTGATACTGTCTTCTTCTTTGGAATCCCTAGCGGAAGGTTCGGCGGAGTCAAATTAATGAAAGTGGATGGAGAAGAAATAGAGAAAATTAGTGCGTATAGATACTTCTCAGGCCTAGATGATTCCGGAATTCCTCAGTGGTCAGGCAAAGAAGAAGACGCAGCGATAATTATTGAGGCTCCAGTTGGCGAATGTTCTGCAATGTACAATCACTTCCTCGGAAAGTGGATAATAACTTCTTTGAATGAGCGCAGTCACGATCTTGAGATAAGAGAATCTGCCAGTCCATGGGGACCCTGGAGTAAACCATATCAGCTTGTTTCTTCCAGGGAGTATTCGGGCTTGTACGGGGCCTTTTTGAATCCTCTGTTAGTTGAAAACGAAGGAGAATACATTTACTTCACTATGTCATTATGGACACCATACAACGTCTATTTAATGAAAGCCAGATTAGTCAGATAGGAGGTTTAGGATGGACTTTTCCAGTGGAACTCTTAGAAACCTGATCACACTAAAAAATGCAAGAAGAGGAAGAATATCGTCTTATGATGAAAGTGGCGGCAACAGGGACTGGAAAGCAATAGCAGCAGGAGAGACATTAGTTCTGGGTGAAATTGAAGGACCGGGAGTTGTTAGCCATATTTGGATGACATTCAGATCTACTGAGAAGCACTTTTTGCGCAAGGGTATACTCCGGGTCTTCTGGGATGACGAAAGTGCACCAAGTGTTGAGACTCCAATAGGGGATTTCTTTGGTGCCGGACATGGGAAGACAGTCAACTTCTCTTCGCTGCCTATACAAATGTCTCCTGAAGATGGTCGTGGTTTCAACTGCTTCTTTCCTATGCCATTCAGAAAAAAGGCACGAATAGAAATCGCTAACGAGAATTCTTCCCAAGATCTTGTTGCCTATTACTATATTGATTACGAACTCTGGCCAGAGTTGCCAGATAACATAGCTTACTTCCATGCGCAATGGCGAAGAGAGCAGGGAGTTTCGAGAGATGAAAGTGATCTAGTGAAGACACTTGCTCCCGATAATCTTAAGGATTTCGCTCTGGAGCCGTTTGTAGCGAACAACATTTTCGAGTTTCAGGGCCAGAACAAGACCGGCAGGAACAACTATGTGATTCTTGATGCTCAGGGCAAAGGCCATTATGTTGGTTGCTTCTTCTATGTTCATAACATGCGCGAGACAGACCAGTGGGATTGGTACGGAGAAGGCGACGACATGATTTTCATCGATGATGATTCATGGCCGCCTTCACTCCACGGTACGGGCACTGAGGATTACTTCAGTATGGCCTGGTGTCCTTCTCAGAGATATGCCTCAGAGTACTTTGGGCTGGTACTTCCGGGAAACAGCAACTGGAAGGGTTACATGAGTATGTACAGATTCCATATAGAGGATCCGATTTATTTCAGTAAGTCGTTGAAAGTAACCATAGAAAAGGGGCATAACAACAATCGCTTTGACGACTATTCATCCGTTGCTTTCTGGTACCAGGCAGAACCTCACAAAAGGTTCGAATCACTGTTGCCACCTGAAGACAGGCTGCCTTATGCTGATTAAGAGTAAAATCATTCAAGGAGCACTCGATCTTTGAGTGATTTCTGGTGTGGTACGACGGAAACTTCATTTAGAAAGATTCCTAGAAGCAAGCAGAAGGATCACGTTACTGCTCCTGCTCATCCAGTATTAGAAATTCGAGAAGCGTGTTCTTTGGAATGACTATTATTTGTACTAACAACTGAAAACGATCTATCTTGAACCCATTAGAATCGCATCTTGGAGTTCTGTCTTTTTTGTTACTCCGTATTGGTAGTAGTCGCCCATCTCTGCGCGGCAGTTGCTTCGAGAAGGTGAGTGCGCTGGCAGAGAATAAAGTCGAAGGCTTGCAGAAGTGGTTTCCTGAGCAGAGGGAATATCTAAGCATAGTTAGAGACCGGGATTATCAGGGTTCCCCAGACAGGATTCTTCTGAAAATACTTGGAATAAGCAAAAAGAATCTGAACCCGTATACTGAAGATCTGTTTTCTCTTCTTAGAGAGAATCAGGAATTCTCAGAGCTAGTTAATGGCATTCAGGCTTACATTGAGTTCCAGGATATTCTGGACATTTCTATCAACGCTGAACTTGATTTCAAACCAAGGACCGCTGCTGAGATTCTGCGAATGCATTTATAGAACAGGCATTACTGCTTCTATGAAAGTCTCTTCTACTTACGCGATAGCATATTGTCATGACTGGACGGAAATTTGCTCGCATCCTTGGCACTATTGAGACCATTTCTGGAGCTTTCTGTCTTGCACATATACCGACATGTAACTGCTGACAAGAACGGGCACGAAAAACATCTCGAATGGGTTCATGGAAAGAAGAACAAACCTAACCTTCATGCAATGGTTGACTTGAGCATAGAACGCATGGAGGCGGCAGAATTCTGCAATACTGAAAGGCTGAATCTGTTGAAAGAATCGCTTAAGAAGGCATTCAAAAGCCTCTGCGCCTACAATCACTCTCCTCAACTCGACGAAAGCATTTCGACCATGACTCAACTTTGACAGAAACGAATCTGAAAACAGCCAAACAAGGGGAAAAATGGTTGGAAGAGATTCCCATGAAGAAATTCGGAAAGCCAGAGTATATAGCAGATATGGCCTCATTCTTAGCATCTGAAAAAGCATCATGGATTACTGGCCAATCAATACACGTCAATGGAGGAATAGTCACACCTTGAAAGGGGATGAGTTGCATTGAGTGAAGAAAGCTTGACAAGAATGATCGATTCAACGATGTTGAAACCCGACGCAACAAAAAAGGACATCGAGGAAGTTTGCAGGCTGGCAATTGAGTACAAGTTCAAGACCGCTGCTATTGGGGCGTCCTGGATTGAGTACGCTCCGAGATATTGAAGGGTTCCGAAGTGGGAGTTGATGCACCGGTAGGCTTTCCGAATAGCTATTCTACGACTGAATCAAAAGTCTTTGAAACAAAGGATGCCCTGTTGAAGGGTGCAAGTGAAATAGATATGGTTATAAACATTGGTTGGCTGAAGAGCCAGATGTACGATGAAGTGAAGAATGAGATATTGGCTGTAAGAGATGCGGCTAAGGGCGTAGTCATGAAAGTCATTCTGGAAGTTCATTACCTAACGGATGAAGAGAAAAGGATAGGAGCTAACATAGTTGCAGATGTCAGGGCGGATTTCGTAAAGACATCAACGGGTTTTGCCGAGACTGGCTGCACTGAATCTGACGTTAAGCTCCTGCTGGATGAGGTTGGAAACAGGATCCAGGTCAAAGCATCAGGCGGTATAAGAAAGCTTAGAGACCTTCTTGGATACTACGAGCTCGGTGCGACGCGTTTTGGGGCAAGCAATGCACATCTCCTGATCGATGAATTAAGGGAAACGCTTTTTTATTGATATGTAACTGAAGGTATCATTGCTTGTGGCTTTTTTGGGTAATGCAAGGATTATTGGGTTGGTTTTCAATGTTTCGTACAAAGAACAAGCGTCTCGTTTCTTGCATGAAAGCAGGTAAGATAGAGATGAAAGCCAACCTTTTTTGTTTAGGAGGGGGGAAATGCTTTTAGAAGAGTTTAGAAATAGGGTTGAAAGCCTGAGAGAGCTAATAGCTGCCAGAAACGCTCGCGCTCTCTTGTTGAGCAAGTGTTGTAATTTCTCGTGGTTCACTTTCGGAGCCAGGAGTTATATTACCCTGAACTCCACCGAGGGTGAAGCCTCTATTCTTGTAACCGGTGACCGGGTCTACATGATCACCAACAACATCGAAAAGCAGAGAATCCAGGAGATCGAGCTAGACGAAAGTCTTCTCGGAGAATTCGGGTTTCTTGAATACAGCTGGTTTGAGCTCTCCGGAGAGAGGAGATTGGTCGAGGAACTGGTAAAAGGGAAGCTCCTTTCCGATACTGGAAGGTATTCCGGCGAACAGGTAGACATCACTCCGATGCGAACTCTCTTGAGTCAGTCAGAGATAGATACTTACAGGATTCTGGGCAGGGAATGTGACGAGGTTTTTTCCGCAATAGTGCCCAATTTGAAGAGTGAGATGACTGAACTGGAAGTTCAAGGCCTCTTCTATGAAGCGATGGCGAAGAGGAATATCGAACCTGTATTGACGCTTGTGTTCTCGGAGGATAGCTCGCTCAGTTACAGGCACAATCTGTCGAGAGACGTTAAGCTTTGAAAAAGAGGATTCGCCAGCATCTGTGCCAGGAGAAGGGGCTTGATCGTTTCTTCCAGCAGGTCCTTCATGTTTGAGGTGGCAGACGATGTAGTACGCCAGCACCAACAGAACTGCTACGTCGACGCCGTGGCGATTGGCTCGTCGAGGCCCGGAGTGAAACTGTCGGAAGCCTTCGGGAGGTTGATCGAGGCCTATGAAAAGGTAGGCAGGGCCGGTGAATGGAAGTTCCATCACCAAGGAGGAATCGCCGGATATCTCCCAAGGGAAGTACTCGCCAATCTCAGGAGCGATGTGCATCTTCGGGAGGGCAATGCCGTTGCCTGGAATCCGACAATCAGGGGCACGAAGTCCGAAGACACTGTCTTGATAGGCAATGAGCAGAATTCGATCCTCTCATTTCCTGAAGAAAGTACATGGCCGGCGTTGGAGTTCGAAGTGAATGACGGAGTAGTGAGGAGGCCTGCGCCCCTTCTGATTGGCTAGTCGGGCCTTGTTTTGTTGATTAATATGTTTTTCACAATTGATGCACAAAGTTTCCATTACTCTGCGAAAAAGAAGTTATAATTCTTTGGGCATGGTTTTCTCTTGTTTAAAATGAAGAGTAGACCATAAGAAAGGGATCTTCCTAAGATCCCTTTTTTGAAATGCATACGCCTTGTGCTAAAATGAATTCCGTTCAGAGGGACGGAGGGATTCTTATGAAAACGGTTGTTTCGAACAAAAAGGCACGCTTCCAGTACCACCTTATGGATTCATATGAAGCCGGGATCGAGCTTGTCGGCACGGAAGTAAAATCTCTGCGCCTCGGTGGAGCATCTTTGATTGATGCCTACTGTAAGATCGAGAATGGAGAGATTTTTCTTATGGAATGTAATATCAGTCAGTATACACATGGAAATGTTTGGAATCACGAGCCGCGCAGAAAGCGAAGGCTCCTTATGCATAGGAAGGAGATAGTGAGGCTCGATCAGAAGATCAAGGAAAAGGGATTGACCATTATCCCTCTGAGAATATACTTCAACGACAAGGGAAAGGCGAAGGTTGAGATTTCACTTGCAAAGGGAAAGAGGCTTTTCGACAAGCGCGAAGATATCGCAAAGAGGGATGTTGAAAGAAGGATGCGTCAGCGGACAGACTTGTGAATAGTCTTCCTTCCTGGACGTTTTTTTCTTCCGAATGGAGCAGTAATAATGGCTTTGAACCTCAATAGTGTTGTGGTATAATCAATCTGTCTTATACTGCCAATAAAGCCAATAGCTTTGCAATTATTAAGGGGAGGTGTATTTATGAAGAAAGTCGCTTTAGTAGCTTTGCTCCTTTTTGCGGTCTCACTGGGTTTCTCTACGCCTAAAGCGCTTATAGGTGGTGGTTTCGGAATCAATGCTACCAATCCAGTTTATCAGCCCGAGAGATGGGGTGCAGGTGCCCTGGATCTCTCTCTTCAGCTTCCATTTACTGATAAGATTGGAGCCACGTTGAGTGCAGAGGCGGCCATCAGGTATCCAAGCAATAAGATTGGCCTGTTCAATGCCGATATCTACTTTCAGGTCCTAGAGACATTGAATCTGACCGTAAGGCTGCTTGTTAGTGTGGGTTCGGTACAGGATTCGAACTTTGGAGAACAGGGTTGGGAAGTCGGAATTCTCGATCTTGGTGCGCCACACCTCGCAATCGGCGGAGGTTTTCAGGTTATGACTCCGATTTCCGATGGAGTGATTCTCAATAGTTATGCGAGGGGCTACAGGGTGAAAGACTATCAGACTCGCCAGGAGGGAGACTTCCCCGGCGGAGATTACTGGCCTCTTCCCGAGTTCTTCTCTGTTGGACTTGGTGTGCTTTACGAATTCTAATCAGGAGTCAAAGAGACTTTTTTGAGAAGATTTTTCTTGCTTCTGTTTGTTCTATTTTTTTCTTTTGTAAGTTTAGCGGTAACGGGTTACGACAAATTCCTACATTATTCTGTTAGTTATACCGCCTTTGGCCTTTCAAGTTTTATTCTTGGGGACACAGGCGGTTTTCTCTTCTCTGCGTCTCTTGGCGTTGGGAAGGAAGTCTGGGATCTCCTTTCCGGGAAGGGTTCGGCTGAGATCGAAGATCTTATAGCGGACTTTGCCGGAATAGCCTCTGCGTACAGCTTTGCGCGCAGCCTGTCATTCAGGCCGATCTTGGTCTTTGTATTGGTGTTCTAGAGACAACAGTGGTTTCAGTACAGCAAGTCCCGGCTATCCTGTCTGAAGCAGCATTGTGCTTTATAGCCACTTGCGGTTTCATTACCCAGGTTTTGCTAAAGGAGTTCCTCCGGAGTCGGTATGGCGTGTTTGCCTGCGAGTGAAGCGAGCGAATTTCTGGTTTTTTGATCAAGATCTATGCCGATTCTCATTGATCTTTCTCTAGCATTTGCCTCTTTTTCTCCGTGGTAGTATATCTTTTCGTGGCCCTCTGCCTTTTCGCTGGCCACAACACCATCCACTATGCGTTCAAGATGGTCTATGAGAGCGGAAGGTTCGCCGAAGAGCTCGAGGCTTATGCAGCCGAAAAAGTGGCAGACACCGGCTTCCGAACCGGAATAAGTTTCTGCGCTCCATTTTCCCAGCGAAAGACCTGCGGAGAGAAGATCTACGAGAACTGCCATCCCGTAGCCTTTGTGGCCGCCAAAGTCTTCTCCGGAGCCCCCAAGTGGTAGGATCCCCCCGGAGTTTCTCTCATTGAAGTTTGCGAGCACCTTTCCTGGCGAGG
>WOZY01000239.1 GCA_011620045.1 Mesotoga sp. | reverse complement strand
AACAGACTCAAAGGCAAGAAATCACTGGCTGTTGGAAATAGACCGGGGATTACGCGTGGAGTCCAGTGGATAAATGTCTCCCAAAGCATAGCCGTTCTCGACACGCCGGGAATTCTGTACTCTGAACTTCGCTCTCGGCACGTAACGACGAAACTTCTAGCGGTAGGTTCCCTACCGTACGAGAAGTTTGATCCGCTTGACGCCTTCGAAAGGGTGCTTGCCCTAGTTGTCGAAAGGTACGGAAAAGTTCCCCTTGAAGATTACCTCGGTGAGAAATTTGCCGATCAAGAAGAGCTTATCGAGGTATTCTGCAGAAGAAGAAACTATCTTGGCAAACGGGGAGCGCTCGACATAACCAGAGGAGCCCACACTTTTCTCAGAGAGGTCGCGGCCGGGAAGGTGGGCAGATTCTCTTTTGAAGATCCGGAAAGCTTTTACAGGGTTGATTCTAACGAAGCAAAATGATCTCTTGCTTCTCTTCTCAAATCGGTCCATATTCGATCGATAAAATTGTAGGTCAGCCATTCTTCGATAATGTGGAGTTTTCTTGTACCCTTTCTGGTTGGTTTGACGATGTCCTTCTTTCTTTCAAGATATCCACTTGCTATTGCCGAGTGAAGGAGACATCTCATCCTCAATGGAAGTTTTCCAAAGTCTTCTTCAACACTGCCGAGATCGAGGCGGCCACCATACAGCGCCCAGAAAGAGTAATAAAGAATCGCCGAAAACCTTCCCATCTTGATTATCTTGCGGGCTGGGATCCTTCCCGTCTCTAGAGATGAGAAGTACTCGTCTAGTGAGAAAGTGTTTGTTCGAAACTCCTTTCCGTTGAAGGAAGAGGCGCTCGTGCCAATCCCCATAAAGAATTCACGTGAGACAGAGCTGTACTTTCTCCTTTCGCCCCTCTTCCTGAAGGTCCAGAGAGAATCTCTAACATAGCCATGTGTGAGAGCGACGTTTTCCAGCTCTTCCAGTATCTCAAGTTCCTTCTCAGGATCGTTCTTAGTGTTTTTGAATGCCGTGTCTGAGAATCGCATCATAGGATAGACAGATACCTGTTCCGGACCGTATGAAAATGCCGTCTTGAGATCCTCGACAATTCTCCTCCGGTCAAGCTGATAATCAAAGATCAAGTCCACGTCAACAAAGTCAAAGCCCGCGGAAGTAGTCTCCGCAATCGAACTCAGTGAAACGCCGGAATCCTGTCTTTTCCGTCCCATTGAGTTCAAAGTAGAGTCATCAAAGGACTGTATTCCAAGACTTACGAAGTTAACGCCAGTTTCTCTTATCTCATAAAGTCTCTTGCTGGAAACATCCGCCGGGTGGATTTCAAGAGCTATTTCTCCATTCGTCGTTTCCTTGAAATGGGAGATGACTCCTCTCAGAAGGTCCAGGTCATAAGAAGGTGTTCCGCCCCCGATGTAGATGGAACTGAAATGTTCGATTTTCTCTAGATCGGATTCTCGCTTCAAGGCATTCAAGTATCTATCGGTCAATTCAGCGCCGTATTTGGTTTTGTTGTAGGGACAGAAGCTGCAGAAATCCGGGCAGAACGGGATATGAATATATAACCCGGGGGATGAATCGAAATTAAGCGGGTCAGCGCTATCCGCGTCCTCTATTCTAAACAGCCTTTTGCTAAGTTCCATGACTCTTTCGGCAAGACTCATTTTTTTGCCCCCCGCACCATTCTAGTACTTAAAGTGTGTTAATATAGTATATGTTTATAGCATATATCTAATCTTGTCTGGAGGTGTTACATGAAAAAGGACGTTGTAATAGTGGGAGGAGGCCCCGCCGGGATTGTCACGGCGACTACGGCAAAGAAGACCTATCCTGACAAGAGTGTAGTGGTAATAAGAAAGGAAAGGGAAGGAGTCGTCCCATGTGGAATTCCCTATATATTCCATACTCTTCCGACTGTGGATGCCAATACCATGCCGATAAAAGGCGCCGAGAATCTGGGAATCGATTTCATTTTTGATAAAGTAGAGGATATCAGTACTGATTCGAAGAAGGTTAAGCTCTCCGGTGGGGAGTTTATCGAATATGAGAAACTGGTTATCGCCACGGGTTCGCAGCCCATATTCCCTCCAATAAAGGGCAGTAAGCTTTCAGGTGTGTTTACTATAGCCAAGGATAAAGAGTATCTGAAGACTGTATATGCTGCTTCAAAATCGGCGAAGAAAGTCGTAGTCGTTGGAGGAGGTTTCATAGGAGTGGAAGTTTCGGACGAGATCCTCTCCGATGGCAAGGAAGTCTACCTTGTCGAAGCCGTTGACCAGATACTCATGGCAGCGTTTGACAGGGAATTTGGAACCATGGTAAGCGAAAGACTCGAGAAGAAAGGCATGAAGCTACGCACCGGGATGAAGGTTTGTGAGATAAAAGGAGAAGACAAGGTATCCGGAGTTCTGCTCGACAATGGTGAAGAAATCGAAGCAGATATGGTGATACTTGCAATAGGTTACAGACCGAACGTGAAGCTTCTGGAAAATATCCCTGTTCACAGAGGCATAACTGGTGGTATATGGGCTGATGAATATATGAGAACCAGTGTTGACGATATCTTTGCCGCAGGTGACTGTGTCGAACACAAATGTTTCTTCACAAGAAAGCCCAGTAGACTGATGCTTGCGTCTACAGCTGCTTTCGAGGCTAGAGTTGCAGGTTCGAACCTTTTCAGCCTCAAGATGGTAAGGGAGAATCACGGAAATCTTGGAGTATTCTCCACTTCAGTGGCCGATTTAACGGTCGCCGCTGCAGGACTCACGGAGTGTACGGCAAAGATGGAGAACTTCGATTACGTGGTTGGCATCGCAAAGGGAATAGATAGACATCCCGGTTCGCTTCCCGACAAGTCGGAAGTTTTTGTCAAGATGATCTTCTCCAAAGAGAGCGGAATTCTTCTTGGCGCGCAGATGGCAGGCGGAAAGAGCATTGGAGAGATGGTGAACATTATCGGTCTAGGTCTACAGAAGGGAATAACCGTAAATGACCTCCTTACCATGCAGATCGGTTCCCATCCATTGCTTACGGCCGCCCCAACTACCTATCCATTGACTCTGGCAGCGGAAAATGCCCTAATGAATTTGAGAAAGGAATAAAGTACACTACAAATATAAGAAGCTACCCTCAGGGTAGCTTCTTTTTATGTTGGCTGATATTTACTTTGCTTTCCCCTGATTCGCGACTGCCTGCTGTGCCTTTGCTATCTCTTCCGGGTCACCCAGATAGTAATGCTTTATGGGTTTGAGATCGTCATCTAGTTCGTAGACTAGAGGTATTCCTGTTGGAATGTTCAATCCTACGATCTCGTCGTCGGGGATATTGTCCAGATACTTGACCAGCGCCCTAAGGCTATTTCCGTGAGCAACTATCAGAACTTTCTTTCCAGAGGTTATCTCCGTGGATATTTCGTTCTCCCATAGTGGTAGGAATCGCGCTACTGTGTCCTTAAGGCACTCAGTTCTTGGGAGTTCGTTGTCTGAAAGAGATTTGTATTTCGGATCATGTCCGGGGAATCTCTCATCACTTTCTTCGAGCGCAGGCGGCCGAATGTCGTAGCTTCTCCTCCATATCTTCACCTGCTCTTCGCCGTGTTTTGCAGCGGTTTCGGCTTTGTTCAAACCCTGAAGGGCTCCGTAATGTCTCTCGTTCAGTCTCCAGTTTCTAATCACCGGAATCCACATAAGATCCATTTCGTCCATTATGTACCACAGGGTTCTTATTGCTCTCTTCAGAACTGAAGTGTATGCAAGATCGAAATTGTATCCCTCGGCCTTCAGTATTTCCCCCGCTTTCTTTGCTTCCTCTCTACCCTTTTCGGATAGATCAACATCGGTCCAGCCAGTGAAGCGATTCTCTTTGTTCCAAGTACTTTCTCCGTGCCTTACCAGTACTAGTTCAGTCATATTGTTCCTCCTTCCAAATATCTTCTACATTATAAACTATTCTTCAAATTGGGGTAGATCAGTCTATCTTTCGAAATAGTTGACAGTCTTACTTCCTGTTCCTTGTCATCCATTCGGCCGCGAAATCCACCAGCTCTACCTGGGGAATCAAGACTGCTTTTCCATATCCGACAACTCCCCTGTTGACAATTGATGGGAAGGCTTCTCCGAAAGCCTTTCCGATCGTTTCAAAGTCATCCGTATTGAGCTCATAGTCGACGAACTCTCTCCAGACTCTCTTTCCATTTTCGATTATAGGGGCCCCGTCTTTGCAGAGTTTTCTCGATGGAGAATCAGCCCGGTACTCTGCAAGATGTAAAGAGCTGTTATTTTTATGGCTCACCCCTAGGAGCAATATGTAAGCATTTAGGTCATACAATCTGGCAAGAGGCGATCCTTCTCCCATTCCAAACTCCAGTTCGTGGTTATCGACTATGTAAGAGGCTCTCTTACCTCTAGCAGTAAAAGAAACCTGGGGGTGATCGCTCCTGATGACGCCCTTCATCTTTCTAAAGGTCTCGGAGATTACACCCATTCCTCTGGTAGGGGTTTCGGCTCTGTTGAAGGGAGGCATTGTCCTTCTTATTGTGTCAAACCAGCTCTCAGGAACCGGAGGATTTGACCAGTTAGATGGCTCGCTGAGATCTCCGGAATGAGCCGGCATAACCAGTGTTCCATCCTCGTCCAGAATCGCTTCAAGTGCCTTCACTACAGCAACGGCACCGCCACAGACCCAACCCAGTTTGCTTAGTGAGGAATGCACTAACAATACCATTCCCCTTTTGACTCCAAGTTGTTTCAGGTCGGAGATCAGACTCCTCGAAGTTACCGGCCCGTTATTGCTCATTTCTACTGCTTTGGCTTCGCTCATTTACTACTCCCGAAAATCGATCACAATGAAGTTAATCAATTCACGACCAACCATTTGATCTCAATCTCCGCGCTTCTTCTGTCTGCTGAAGAGTCCTCGAAAATGACTTTCAAGCTATACTCTCCATCGCCTTCAAAGATCAATTCATTTCTTGTTTCTTCCCAGTCATCGGCCAAATTTGCGGCTTCTTTCCCGTCGCTTTCCACTACTAGATAAGCGCTGTTGCCGATCATAGCTTTTTTGTCCATCCACACTCTAAGCTTTTGGCCCGGCCGGAGAACGACGGTGGCAAAACTCTTTCCAGAATCTTCTGCATACAGAGTCTTGCACTCGTAGCCGTCGAATCCAGCGAGGCAGAGTGTCAAGATTACAAGCCCGATTATTCCCAAAATTGTCAAATAACGACCTACATCGATAAGTTTCAAGGTCATTACCTCCGTAGTGCCTGTAATAGATAAATTATAACCGAATTCAGACCGGATGTCGTTTTTAGGGCCGCTGATAGAGCAGAAATTCGGGACTGTAGTCACATCTAATTTGGACGATTTCAGTCGATGTATAATTGAAGGGATGATTATGAGCCTCATGTCTAGAATAAATGGCTTTCCGATTTTCAATATTAGGTTCGCATTCACTATATCCATTTGGTTTTGGACATGAGAGACTATATTATTGTGATAGAGATAGTTGAAAGGGGGTAAACTGCCTTGAAGATAATTGTCTTTGGTGGTACCGGAAGAGTAGGGAGGGTCATTCTCGATAGGGCCTTGGATGAGAATCACATAGTCACTATCTTCGTAGGAAACATTTCGAAGTTGACGGTGAGAAAAGAGAACCTTAGGATCTTCCAGGGGGACGTCTTCAACAGTCAGAGCGTAAGAGACGCAATAAGAGGTCAGGATGCCATAATCAGTGCCCTCGGTCCAGACAATTCGGGCAGTGTCAACGATACCCTGGCAGTCGCTATGAGAAATATTGTCAATGGTGCAAGAGATACCGAAGTAAACAAGATAGTCACTATCGCAAATTCCGGGATTCTTCAGCTTTCCCCGAGAGAGCTAAGGCTCGATTCTCCCAACTTTCCTCAGTACCTGAAGAAATCCTCAAGAGAATTTCTGGACGCATTCGAAATCCTCAAAACTTCTGAACTGGATTGGGTTGTCGTATGCCCGCCATTCATGACGTTTTCAGAGGGCAACCAGAGTTACAGGGTTTCTGCCGATTTCCTTCCCGAAAATGGAGTGAAGATTTCTATTCAGGATGTTGCTGAATTCGCCTTCAAACAGTTGTTCACCTCTGAGTACTCTCAAAAGAGAGTTGGTATAGCTTATTAGAATGGAGTTATCTTGAAAAGAGAAAGCCCCGGTTCGGAAATACGTATTGACAGGCTGGAGGCACTTCCGATGGTGTTTCTGCCATTGTAATGGCCATTTTCGTCTTATCGCTTGAAGTACCAAACAGGGGTCAGGTTACGAGTCAAAGCGAACTCGTTCAGAACGTCGTGGGCAAGGGTTATCAGTTTCTGAGTTACTTCATATCCTTCTTCGTTATTGGATCGATCTGGATCTCGACAATAAGGAGAACACATATTCTCAAGAAGACCGATTACAAGCATCCGTGGATCAATATGCTCAATCTCTTCTTCGTGACGACCGTTCCTTTTGCTGCTTCGCTTATGGGAGATTACGGTGAGTTTGAATTTGCGGAGTTGCTCTCCCACTTCAATATCCTGGTTCTTGAGGTCATTGCTCTTGTTCAGTGGCAGTATCTGAGAAGAACAGAGATCTGATCCGCGAAGATGCAATACGATCATGCGAACTTGCTCTATTATAGAAAAGTCTATATCTTTCATGATAATTGTTTCTTTGGTGGGTGTTGCTGCGGTCTCGGTGTTTACTCTCGTATGGAGCAATCTTGTCTATCTCGTCATATTTTTCAGGGTGTTTTTTATCCGTAGGTAATACTAGGGGACATCAAGAATTGCTAGAATATATCTATAATCTAGGGGGCGATGAAAATAGCTTTCACTATCATTCGTTTTATGGTTGCGGTTCTAACTGCCGTAACCGGGGTGTACATAGTATTGAGACCGGAATCCTACGCAAAACTTGCAGAGTTTTCGACTTCCAATTCGAGAGGGAGAACCGAGGTGAAGGCGATTATGGGAGGAACTTTCATCGGGTTAGGAGTGGCTCCAATAATTCTCCTGGGCTCAACGACCGCCTTCATTTTTCTGGGGATAGTTTATTTGTTCATCGCTGCAATGCGCGTTTTAACAATGTTTGTGGATAAGTCTTTCACGTTCACCAATCTAATTATCCTTCTTGTTGAAATAGCATTTGGTCTAATTATGGTTATTCGC
>WOZY01000294.1 GCA_011620045.1 Mesotoga sp. | reverse complement strand
GAGAATCAAGTCGAAGCTTCCCATGCAGCAACCGTGGGATCCATTGACGAGCAAAAGCTCTTCTACCTTATGTCGCGAGGACTTACGAGAGACCAGTCGATGCGCCACATCATTCAAGGTAAGTTTGAGCCGACCCTAAGAGAAATCGATGAGATCTTTCCAGATCATTCGGGGGTGTTAAGGGATGAGTTTGAAAGAGACATCCGCTATTAGCATCAAGGAAGTCAGAAATGACTTCCCGGTTTTTCGACACTATCCCTCACTAGTCTATTTGGATAATGCAGCGACCTCACAAAAGCCGCAAAGTGTAATTGATGCGGTTTCGGGATTTTACGAGCGTGAAAATGCAAACGTGCACAGAGCTGTCTATCCACTTGCGGAGAAGTCGACAGATCTATATGAATCAAGTCGAAGCGAAGTTGCCAGGTTCATCGGAGCTGAAAGAAATGAATTGGTATTCACAAAGGGTTCCACAGAGAGTCTCAACATCGTTGCAAATGCATTGGCTACTTCTGGTAGGTACAAAACTTTCGTAGTACCGACTTTCGAACACCACAGTAACTTTCTTCCGTGGCAATATCACAGCCTGAAAAATGGAATCAAGTTCGTGGCTTTACCCATAATGGGGGCGGAGCTGACTGTGACCGAGGTTACGGAGAGCCTAAAGGAGGTGGAGGCGCCGTTTGTCTTTTCTATTGGAGGACTGATTAACTCCACAGGCTACAGGACCCCTTTTGAAGACATAACTGAGCTTGTCCACTCTTTCGGTGGTTTGACAGTAATCGACGGAGCTCAACTGGTTCCGCATGAGAGCTTTGATTTCAAGAAGGTCAACTCGGACTTTCTGGTCTTCTCCGGACACAAAATGCTTGCAGAAACTGGAATTGGCTGCCTTGTTGGTAGGGCAGAGCTCCTAGATGATCTCACACCATTTGTATTCGGAGGAGGCATGGTAGATCGGGTGAGTGTTGAGGCTTCGAGCTACGCAAAGGAGGGAACTTCCAGACTGGAAGGCGGAACACAGAACATTTCCGGTGTCGTTTCGCTTGCATCGGCCTGCAGATACCTGAACAAGATCGGTATATCCGCGATACATGAGCACGTTTCAAATCTTACAGAAACCGCTAGAGAGATGCTAAAAGAGATCGCCGATGTTACTGTTTACAGTCCGCCAGATAGTCATGCGATCTTGCTCTTTTCTCATAAGAGAATACACTCTCACGATCTGGCCGAATTCCTTGGAAGAACTCAGGAAGTTGCGATCAGGAGCGGTCATCATTGTGCCCAACTTCAGATGAAGGCACTTGGCATTACTTCGGCTTGTCGAGCGTCATTCTACTTGTACAATACGGTTGAAGATGTGAAAAGACTTATAGAAGGGATTACTAAGGCAGAGAGGTGGTTCTTATGAACTTCGAGCAACTATATTCCGACTTCATAATGTTTCACTTCAAGAATAATACCCATCGAGGGCGACTAGAGGATTCTACTCACACAGTCGAAGGCTCGAACACTTCTTGTGGAGATTCGATTACTCTGTATCTTACTATTGGAAAAGGAGTTGTTAATGCTATTGGATTTGAGGGTGAAGGCTGCGCGATAAGTCAGGCGTCTGCGGCAGTTATGGCAGAGATTCTTGAAGGTAAGTCTCTTGAAGAAGCCGCTGCGACAATTGTGAATTTTGAGAAAATGATACATGGTGAGGAGTATGATGGGTCAAAAATTGGCGATGCTGCCTTTTTTGAGGGATTGAAGGAACATCCAATGAGAGCGAAGTGCGCAATCCTTCCCTGGAAAACAGCTGCGAAAGTTTTAGTTTCTAAACAGCAAAAAAAGACCGGTGCGTAACACCGGCTATACTCTGCGCTGAAGTAACCCTACAGGTTGATTATACACCTATTTAGTCTGTAGAATCAACTTTTTCTACCCTTTTCCTCCAGATATTTGTCGAGTTTTTCTTGTTCATTACTGAAGAAGTAGTCTTTCGGGTTCTCCGCCATTTTCGTAACCTCTCCGAATAGAGAATCAAGTACAGTGATCAGCATTTCTCTCTCTGAACCGTCAAACTCTTTATGAAGTATCTGGGCGATCGTTTCTTCATCAATTCCATCGGCAGTATGCTGTTCAAGTGCGCTAAAGAACCTCTTTAGCAACTGGTCAATATTGTCCATCATTCTCCTCCTATTCCTGAAAGTCTGATTATGTACCTATTAAGCGATTCGTCTTGGGTCTTCAACTCGCTGATCGTTCCCTTATCCAGTGCATTCATAATTGCCAGCGTGACATCTTCGGGATCAGAGTGCTCCTCCTCTTCGAGGGTATCAATGTCGGTCCCGCCATACTCAATCAGTTTTGCGATTTTCAATGCGAAATCGAAATCAAGATCCTTTAGTTCCTCAAGATACTCGTCGATGAATAATTCTATCCTGAAAGGAAATCCGGAGACGGTCCATCTCAGAAGATAAATCAGTGTTCTGAATATCGCGGTGGTCTTTCCGTTGCCTGAAACTATGAAAGCCATTAGGTATGAAAGATAATCTTGTTGAGAAGGAAGAAAATCTAGCTGAGAAATCATCTCTGTGAATAGACCAACCTGGGACAATGTTATTTTCACGGTTTCTCGGGGAATCATTCCTTCATAGAAGTATGAGACTCTTTGAACTATGTTCTCATCATTCACATCCGAAAGAAGATTCATTAGGGTCTCAACATTGATTTCCCCCGATTCGAGGAAATTGGGTTCAGGTAACTGTGAATCTGGATATTTATCAATCAGATAATTGTAGAAAGACTCATTGATCGCATCTTGAAAGCTGAGATTGCTTGCAATTTTGCCCTCTGCCAGAGACTTGTGCAGCACGATTGTGTTCCTTAGCTCAAGCAGTGTATCATCAAGAGTCTCTATAGCAGTGTCATACTCGCCCAACATGTCAAGAATTCTGGCCCTCAACACGAGAGCCTTCTCGTCCTTGGTATCGCTGTAATACTTTTCGCAGTGAGCAAGGGAATCTTCAAGCATTCCCATGTTCTTCTCAGCGATTGCTATTTCGTAGAGAATTTCTGTATTCCTACTGAGATCAAAAGCGGTTCTCAAGTCTTCAAGGGCTGCGAATAACTTTCCCTGTCTTGCCCTCGAAAAAGCGCGATTATAGAAGCTTTTCCAGTCATTCTCGAGCTCGATGCAACAGGTAAAGGCCTCCTCGGCAAGAGAATACTTCTGGATTTCATTAAGTATTACGCCCTTTCTTAGAAGCACTTCCGCGAAAAGAGGAAATTCCTTCTTCACTCTTTCAATTATCTCCAGCGCTGTTCCATACTCACCCTTAGAAATGAAGCAGTCAATCGCGGCGACCAGAGGAAGCGGGAACTGACCTCCCGACTTCTCAATAGACTTCATGTATGAGGAAACTGCATCGTCGTACTCCTCCTGAATCTGTAGAAGCCTTCCAAGTTCATAGTACCCGATGTAGAACTCTTCGTTCATCTCGACCGACTTCTTTAGCTCAATCTCCGACAGCTCAACTTTGTCTTCCTCTCTTAATAACAGCCCTAGATAGAAGTGATATCTGTAATCCTTTTTGACTCTGGCTGCCTTCTCGAGGAATTGCCTTGCTTCTTCGAGATTGCCTGAGTTTAGGGCTCTCTTAAAGGCTTCGAAGTAATAATAAAGAAGGTATGATTCGTAGTAGTCATTTCGCTCGATTCTGCTCTGGGCTTCGAGGCCCCTGATGATTACATCGAGATCTATCCTGTCCCTGTCTGTAATATTCTTAATATCTTCAACAAGGACGGGCAGCTTTACTGGAAGATTATTAGCCTTCGCCATTTCCGGTTTCAATGGAAGGTAAACCAAAACCGTCTTGTCTTTCAAAGAATCACCAACTTCCTTCTGCTTCTCATTTGCTACAAACCCGCACATATTGTATAATACCAGAAGAGCGATAGAAGATACAGGAGGTATTTTTTGATGGTTGTTCTTGCTTACGTACTTATTTCTCTACACATTGCTATAAGTGTAGGGCTGGGAATTGCTGTAATGCTTCAGATGTCGAAATCAGCGGAGCTTGGTGGAGCCTTTGGAGGCGGTGCTTCTCACACTATGTTTGGAAGAAAGAAAGGGCTGGATACCATGGGAAAGATCACATTGGGTCTTGCTATTGGATTCATGGTGAACAGCATTCTTATTGCATTCGTAGTTTCCAGAGCATTTGGCGCTTAAGGTGGTAGGTTTGGTGAGGCCTGAGGAACAGCTAAAGGAGCTTTCGAAGAATCATGTTTCACTGATCTCAGAGGAAGAGCTTCTTGAGAAACTGAAGAAAAAGCGCTCGTTGAGGGTAAAGCTTGGTGTGGATCCGTCCAGACCAGACCTTCATTTGGGCCATGCTGTTGTATTGAGAAAACTTCGGCTTTTCCAGGAATTTGGTCATCAAGTCGTTTTGATTATTGGTGATTTCACCGCTAGAATTGGTGATCCTTCAGGGAGATCAAAGACAAGACCTATGCTTTCCAGGGAGGAGGCTAAGGCAAACGCCGAATCCTATAGCAAGCAGGCTTTCAAGATTCAAAACAGAGATCTTACCGAAATCCGGTTTAATTCCGAATGGTTAGATCCGATGAGTTTCGAAGATGTAATACGACTCTCTTCCAAATACACTGTTGCGAGAATGATGGAGAGACACGACTTTGCAAGGAGATACTCAGAAAACGAACCAATAGGTGTATCTGAGTTTCTCTACCCTCTTGCTCAGGCTTACGATTCCGTTGTAGTGAAAGCAGATGTGGAAATTGGTGGCGAAGATCAGTTCTTCAATCTCGTTGTAGGCAGAAAGATTCAGGAGGAGTATGGCCTTGAAG
Organism: Mesotoga sp.; assembly: GCA_011620045.1. Lineage (GTDB taxonomy): Bacteria > Thermotogota > Thermotogae > Petrotogales > Kosmotogaceae > Mesotoga. The sequence continues at coordinate 2,429 of WOZY01000294.1, read as the reverse complement.
CTCAGGCGATTCTTACTGTCCCTCTAATCGAAGGGACGGACGGGAAGCTGAAAATGTCAAAGAGTTACGACAACTACATAGCTTTTGAGGACTCTCCGAGGGATATGTTTGGAAAGATCATGTCCATTCCCGATTCTCTGATGATGAAGTATTTCAGATTGCTTACCGATAAGAGCGATGCCGAACTTGCTGAATATGACAGGAAACTTCTGAATAATGCAGTTAATCCACGAGATATAAAACTGGCACTTGCCGTTGAGATCACATCGCAGTTTTTTGGGAGAGAGACAGCGCTGAATGCTGAAGAGGAATTCATTAGTATATTCCGAAACAAAGAGCTCCCTGAAGAGATGCCGGAAATAAAACTTCCGGCAAAGAGTATTTCTATTGTCGATCTTCTCGTTTCTCATGCTAATATTTCATCAAGAAGTGAAGCGAGAAGATTGATAGATCAGGGCGGAGTGAGAGTAAATGATGAAGTTCTTGACGATATTCATTCGGTTCTCGACGTTTCCGAGGGAGATGTTCTGAGAATCGGAAAAAAGCGTTTCTATCGTCTTGTCAAGTGCTGAATACTCTTGAATATAGACGTATTTTTACTGTATAATAAACTCGTAGTCTGCGAAGAAAATGACAACATTTTGAAAGGGGGTAGGATCCATGAAGAAGCTTTCTATACTGGCGCTAGTCGTTGTTACCTTCGCGAGCCTGGCCTTGGGTGTAGAGTACAGCGATTTGTCAGAGTACCACTGGGCCTACGATAGCGTTATTAAGACGACAGCCGGTGGATTGTTCATTGGTTTCCCCGATGGCACATTCAGAGGTAGTGAAGATGTTACGCGTTACCAGCTGGCTATGACTCTTGCCAGATTTATGGATTATTCTGATGCCGGGGATTCTAAGCTCCAAGAAGTAGTCTTTTCACTTACTAAGAAAGTTGCAGGACTTTCCTTGGAGATCTCTGACAACAAGAAGAATGTGGTTGACTTAACAGCGGAACTGAGGGCTCTTGAAGCAACGGTCGCATCTCTGAGGCAAAGTGGGATGACCGGAGACTTTGTGTCGTTGAAAACCTTTGATGACGCGATCGCATTCCTCTATGATGAGATCGACAGACTCTCCGCGGAAGCGGTTAGTGCAAATGACGGAATTTGGCTCATCAACGAAAAGCTAAGCGCAATGAGCGGAGTTCCCTCGGACATCGAATCTCTCAAGAACAGGGCCACCGATCTTGAAGTAACCGTAAAACTTCTTGGACAGGCTATCGCCAATCTTAAGAAAGATGAAAACGAACAAAATGATGAGATTGCAGTGCTTAGTTCGAGAGTCGATGTTTCTGAGAATGTCATAAACAGCTTGACTGCTGATCTTTTCACACTTAGGAGAGGGATGGCCACTAAGGCAGATCTAGCCGATCTTGAGGCAAAACTGTCTGGCGAAATGCCTGATCTTGAGCCTTATGTGACCAATGAGGAGTTAAACGACAAGCTTTCTACTATGTACACAAGGATCCTCATGATCCAGGACAGCATTGCCAAGATGCCCGAAGTCAAGTACTATGACACTGAAATCGAAGAGATTCAGGTAGCTCTATTTGGTATTGACGAGACTATGGAAGTTCTATTTGATCAAGTTGATCTGAACATCGCGAGGCTTGATTCTCTAGACAACCAGCTTGCAGAATTGAAGACCGAGCTTTCGACAAAAGCTTCGACCGGTGACGTAGATACTCTGAAAGGCAGAGTCACTGATCTTGAAGTACTATCTAAGATGTTGAGCAACGCTGTAATCGCTGCTAATCAGAGAATCTCTGAGCTGAATTATGTGACGCCAGATCAGCTGTCAGCCAAAATGAACTTCCTTTACACGAAGCTCGGACTGACAGAAGAAAGATTGAAGGCAGAGATTGGAGTTCTTGGTAATGAGCTCTCTTCACTGAGAAGTGAGGTCGCTGACAACTACGAGATGTTAGAAGTCGCCTTTGATCAGATTGATGCAAACATTGCAGTTCTTGACAAGCACGCGGAAAGGATAGCTTCTCTCGAAGGCAGAACAGCTTCTCTTGAGGGAAAAGTCGGAGTCCTCGAGGAAGAGGTCGACAGTCTGAAGAGTATAACTAACTCAATGGCAACCCAGATGTTCAAGCTCGACAGATACAAGGCAGACAAGACTGCTCTTGCAGCTGCAGAAACTAGGATCTCTGCTCTTGAAGAGAATGGCGGGGCCTTCGAAAGCAAGATATCGGCTCTGGAAGAGGCACAGAAGCAGAACATTATCAATACAAATGCTGCTATCATTCTCTCTTTTGTAGCACTTGCATTTGGAGCCGTAGGGTTAATCCTGAAATGATCTTTCTGTGCAACTTAGCAACGCGCTAGTTTGCTTTTGTTACATGAAATGTGGTATATTTACGTTATGCGCATCACCAA
>WOZY01000113.1 GCA_011620045.1 Mesotoga sp. | reverse complement strand
ATAATGCTCATACTAATTCGATTATTACTATTGCCTATCTCAAGAAATAGCTGTATAATTCTACGGTTCATTTCTTTCGGAGGTCGTTATGAAGGATTTCACAAAGCGAATGCTTTCCATTGCGATACCTATTACACTTCAAAATCTGATATCTACCGGCCTCAATCTTGTTGACAATCTCATGATTGGTCAGTTAGGTACAACCGCAATAGCTTCCGTGGGTCTGGTGAATCAGGTGGTCTTTATCCTCAATATTCTAACTTTCGGAGTGTCTAGCGGAGCCGGAATATTCGTTTCGCAGTACTGGGGCAAGAGAGACGAAAAGAACATCGAAAAGACGCTCGGGCATATTCTTTACATAACCATGGGAGCCGCCGTAGTATTCTTTGTACTGCTGTTCTTTTTGCCCGAAAGAATATTGATGATCTTCACTACCGATACTGAAGTAATAAGAACCGGCATGACATATGCAAGGCCTGTAGCCTTTTCAACGTTCCTGACATCATTTTCCTTTATTATCGCGATGGCTTTGAGAACAGTGGAAAAGGCCAGAATCCCTATGTATGTTAGTCTTGTAGCTCTCTCGATCAATACAGTGGTAAACTACATGTTGATCTTTGGTTTTGGGCCGATTCAACCTCTAGGTGTTTTTGGAGCATCACTTGCAACTCTTCTTTCAAGACTCGTGGAGTTCGTGATATTTGTCAATATTGTTCTACGAAGGAAAACACCTGTGAGGCTTTCGAGGTCCGCCTTCAAGTTCGAAATACCCTTTTTTAGGAGGCTCATGAAATATGCTACTCCCGTGATAGTAAATGAGTTTTTGTGGAGCCTGGGTATTACAATGTACTCGCTTGTTATGGCAAGAATGGGTACTGAGTTTATAGCGGCCAGGAATATCTCCAGCACCATCGAAAACTTAGGATTCGTCATTTTTGGTGGATTAGCTTCAGCGACAGTTGTCATGGTGGGAACAGAATTGGGAAGAAATAACTTCACTCAGGCAAAGTATAACGCAAAGAAGCTGCTTCAGCTTACTGTGATGACCGCAGTGGCGACCGGCCTTGTTATGATTCTGCTTTCGAGGATTATTGTGAATTTTTACAATATAGATCAGGGACTTAAGAATATTGTCCTTACCATAATTATCATTGTGGGCATCTCCCAGCCAATCAAAATGTTTAATGCAGTGAACATCGTTGGAGTTCTTCGAAGCGGAGGAGACACCAGAGCAGCTATGATTATCGAGATTGCATCGCTTTGGGGAGTGGGAATCCCTCTTGTGGCTGTCACTGGACTGGTTTTGAAATGGCCACTCACTCTGGTCTACGTCGCGATGATGATCGAAGAGCTCTTCAAGGCAATTCTGGGGATCAGAAGGACTTTGACCTGGAAGTGGCTGAAAAACGTTGTAGATTAGCAACATCTGGGATCAAAAAAGGGCCGAGTACCAGTCTCTTCGGCCCTTGATAGACTTGTCACGCAAGCTGCTTCTTGCTCAGGTCTGCAGGAACCTAAGGAAGAGTTGAGCGTAAATTCTTGCCACGAGAAGAATATCTTCAATTGATATCCTTTCATTTGGCTGATGCGCCAGCTCAACATTTCCTGGCAATAAAGCTCCGAAGGCTACGGCATTTGGCACTGCTCGAGCGTAGGTTCCTCCACCAATAGCTATTGGTTCTTCATCGTGTCCTGTCACTTCCTTATATACTTCTCTGCACATCTTCACCAATTCCGAATCGGGAGACACATAAAGCGGCTTCTGGTGATGATAGGTTTCGACCCGGAATCCGTTGAAAGCCTCTTCAATCTGCGACCTTATCATCGCTTCATTGAAGAAAACGGGGTATCTGATGTTAATTACCAGCTTCAGGACTCCAGCTTGAAGTTTAAGAGTTCCGATATTAAGAGTCAATTCTCCAGACATGGAATCCTTCCCGGCAATTCCTAGCGATTCACCGTAGAATTCGTAACCTATTTTGTTTCTTATTGTACTCAAGAGCCTCTTCATCTCAGAATCTTCCAGAGGGAGCTCTACGAGAAGATCTACTAGAGCTGCCATTGCGCTCTGCCCTTTATTTGGGGTAGATCCGTGGGCAGAAACTCCCGTTATCGAAATCTCAACTCTTCTATCTAACTTATTTATCTTAAGTTTAGTATCATTTTTCGGTGAGAAGGAGCTAATTCTCTCTAGAATATCGTCGTCTGCTCCCTTGAGAACGACCTTTGCTGAAGAAGCGACCATGTTGGGTGCTTCACCGGCAGTCAAGGTTTCGATTGCCAGACCTTTCTCTCCACTGCTGGCAGGAGCTGAAATTCCGTAATTTACTATCCCTTTCTCCGCAAATATCACAGGAAAATCGGCATCAGGAGTCACGGACATATCTGGAATCTCTTCATGCTTCACATAGTACTTCATGCACTCCCAACCAGTTTCTTCGTTTGTTCCGAAAATCAACCTAATTCTCTTGGAGGGTCTCTGAACATAGTCCTTTATTGCCTTGAGAGCATAAAGTGCCGCCATCATAGGGCCTTTGTCATCTTGAGTTCCTCTTCCCCAAATCTCTCCGTCCTTCACCAGGCCGCTGTAAGGTGGAACTTGCCAGCCTTCTCCCTCTGGAACTACATCTAGGTGACCAAGAACGCCGAAAGTCTCGCCCGATCCATAGTCTACTATGCCCACATATCCATCGGCGTTTCTTGCCTCAAAACCTAACTTCTGCGCCAACTTGATAGTCTGATCAAGTGAATCCCTGACCCCTTTGCCAAAGGGGCCGCCATCTACCGGAGCATCCTGAACTGACTTGATCTTAACTGAATCAGATATTGATCTTACCAGTTCCTCCTTAAGGGAAATCACAATTTCGTCAAGTTTCCTATCCACTTTTTCTCCTCCTCACACTATTAGCTCCTTTATTTCCTGTGACTCTCCTCTTTTGCAAACCAGTGTTCCCTCACTACTTGCCACCACAATGTAGTCCTCAATCCCCGAAATTGCGAGTTTCTTCTGGGTATGGTTGATTAAGAGGCAATTCTTGACGTCTCTCAGAGAAAACTCGCCTTCTACTGCATTTCCATTCTTGTCTTTCAGCAGCAGATCATAGACTGCATCCCACGACCCAATGTCATTCCAGTAGAAATTGGCCGGGACAGTCGCAACTCTTGTCGACTTCTCCATCAAACCATAGTCTATAGAGATCTTTGGAAGTCTCTCGTATATCTTTTCGATGTCTTCAGGCCTCTCTTCAATCTCGGAGATTGCAGAAAACAGGTCCGGGAAGTTCGTTGAAAGCTCCAAGTCGAAGATGTCCTTTCTCCACACAAATATACCGGAATTCCATAGAAACCTGCCAGACTGAAAATATCGTTGAGCAGTTTCGTAGTCGGGCTTTTCGTGGAACTTCTTCACCGAATAAACCTCTTCATCATCACTTACAACGTTTCCCTTTTCAATGTAGCCGTAACCAGTGTAGGGGCGAGTCGGGGTTATCCCTATCGTAACGAGCGATTCATTTGATTCTGCATACTTAATTGCCTTTCTCAAAGTCTTAAGAAAGCTTTCTTCATCTCTGATAACATGATCAGCAGGAACAATAACCATAATATCCTCAGCAGCAAATCTACTGCTGCCCAAAGCAATGGCAGGAGCTGTATTTCTTCTCATGGGTTCGAATATGACGTTATCGCTTGGAAAGAGGGGCAAGTAGTATTGCATTAGTGGAAACTGCTCCCTTGTTGTGATAATTATTATCTCATCGGTAAGCTTTTCCACTCGTTCAATAGTTTCCTCAATCATAGTTTTCTTTGAACCGAACTTCTGGAACTGCTTGGGTCTCTTTTTCACGCTAACCGGCCATAGCCTCTCCCCTATTCCGCCAGCCATAATAAGTGTCTTGACCACGTGCACACACCTCTCCTTCCTGCAACATCTTGTTATCTATAGCATACCAGAAAGGTAGAGCTTTACCTGGCGAAGGCGGGGAGGTAATTTTTCTGAAAAATCGTGTATAACGGAATAGTAAGAGAGACATAAAAAGATGTGTTCGACTCTGTTAGGGTTTAAACAGCGGCTGCAACCCTTGATGCAGTTACATTTTAGAGGCAAAATTGTATAAAGGGGGTATTATCTTGACAAAGGCGATGGTCAGAATTCGAATGAGCCTTCACGATGCTCATTATGGAGGTAATTTGGTTGATGGAGCAAGAGTTATCCAGATGTTTGGCGATGTTGCTACTGAGTTGCTGATAAGAAACGACGGCGATGAAGGCCTATTCAAGGCCTATGATAACATCGAATTTCTTGCTCCGGTCTATGCAGGAGATTACGTCGAAGCAACAGGAGAAATAGTCTCAAATGGCAATACATCACGGAAGATGATTTTCCAAGCATTCAAGGTCGCGCAGGCAAGGCCGGATATCAGTGATTCTGCGGCCGAAATCCTTCCCGAGCCGGTCCTTGTGTGCAAAGCCAGCGGAACATGTGTCGTTCCAAAGAATAGGCAGAGGAAGAGCAATGGATAAACTAATAATCACGGCGGCCCTGACCGGCGCGGAAGTGATGAAAGAACAACAACCTGCTCTTCCGATTTCTCCCGAAGAAATCTCATCGGCAGCTTATGAATGCTTCCTTTCAGGAGCAAGCATAGTCCATATTCACGCAAGGGATTCTTCGGGAAGACCAACCCAGAGCCGCGAAGTGTATAGAGATATTATGGAAAGAATAGGAAGTAAGTGCGATCTGATCTTTCAACCGTCCACCGGCGGGGCAGTGTGGCACAAGGTGGAGGAGAGAGCCCAGCCTCTCGATCTGGATCCGGAGATGGCCACTCTTTCCACCGGTACGTGCAATTTCGGGCATGATGTCTTCTTTAACTCGGAAGAAACTATTGAGTATTTCGCACATAAGATGAAGAAGAGAGGCATCAAACCCGAGATTGAAGTATTTGAAAGAGGTATGATTGAAAACGCCATCAGATTGCAGAAAAAGGGTCTGATTGAGAGCCCGATACACTTTGACTTTGTTCTTGGAGTCCCTGGGGCCAGCCCTGGAAACATTGAAGATTTGATCCATATGGTTAACGCAATACCGGCAGGAAGCACATGGACGGTAGCCGGGATCGGAAGAAACGAGCTTCCTCTTGCTACATTCGCTATCCTTCTTGGGGGACATGTCAGGGTAGGTTTTGAAGACAACGTTTACTATGCAAAAGGCGAACTTGCTCTTTCTAACGCGCAACTAGTCCAGAGAGTTGTCAGAATTGCAGGAGAGCTGGGCAGGGAAGTCGCGACTCCCGCCGAAGCAAGGGCAATACTTGGAATCAGGAGGAAAGACTAATGAGAGGATGTCCTTATGGAAGCCACAGAGTAATTGAACCTACCGGGTTCCTTCCTCAGGCAGCTGTAAGAATCGATAATTCAACGGAACCATATGACAACGAAATTGTCGTCGATGTGGAGACTCTGAACGTTGATTCTGCAAGTTTTATGCAAATAAGAGAAGCTTGCAGGGATGATGAATCCAGAATCTCCGATATGATAATGGGCATAGTTAAGGACAAGGGAAAGCTACAAAACCCTGTCACCGGCTCCGGAGGGATGTTTATAGGAAGGATATCCAGTATCGGAAAAGATCTTTTGGAAAGGGATTTGAAAGTCGGCGACAGGATAGCTTCACTTGTTTCTCTTTCTCTGACACCCCTTAGAATCGAAAGAATTCTAAAAGTCCATCTTGAAAAGGATCAGGTAGACATTGTGGGAAAAGCCGTTTTGTTTGAAAGTGGCATCTACTCGAAGCTACCCTCTGATATTCCACCGAAGATAGCCCTTGCAGTTCTGGATGTTGCCGGGGCCCCTGCACAGGTCAACAAACTTGTTGAGAAAGGTATGAGTGTAGCTATACTGGGAGGCGGAGGAAAGTCCGGCATTCTATGCTGCTATCAAGCTATGAAGAAATGTGGCGACTCGGGAAAAGTGATTGTAGTAGAATATTCAGAAGAGAATGCTGAGAGGATCCGTGAGCATAAGCTGGCCCATGAAGTAGTGATTGCCGATGCAACTAAGCCGCTTGAAGTATATGAGAAAATTAAGAGACTTACAGATGGGAACCTCTGCGATGTGGTTATAAACAACGTTAATGTTCCTGGGACAGAAATGGGGTCGATTCTTGCGGTAAAGGATGAAGGTACTGTCTACTTCTTTAGCATGGCGACTTCTTTCACAAGAGCAGCTCTTGGTGCCGAAGGTGTGGGAAAGGATATTACAATGATTATTGGCAATGGTTACACCAAGGGTCACGCTAAGCTTGCACTAGATATTTTGAGAGAATCAGATGAGATTAGAAGACTTTTTCAGAGGCTATACATTTGAGGTGAAGCAATGCGAGATTACAGGGAAATTGCAATGTGGAAAGACGTTACTCCTGCTCAGTGGAGTGATTGGCGCTGGCAGGTTGCTAACAGAATAAAGACTGTAGAAGCTCTCAGGCAGATAATCGAAATCACCGAAGAAGAAGCGCTCGGAATTGGCGAATGTCTTAGAACGCTTCGAATGTCAATTACACCCTACTATGCAACTCTTATGGATCCAGTCAATCAAAGATGTCCAATTAGAAGGCAGGCAGTTCCTACGGACAAGGAACTGAGAATCGACAGATGGGATATGATCGACCCGCTTCATGAAGATGAAGACTCTCCGGTTTCTGGGCTTACTCACAGATACCCCGACAGGGTCCTCTTTCTAATTACAGACCAGTGTTCGATGTACTGCAGGCATTGTACACGGCGAAGGTTTGCCGGACAGCTCGACAGGCCGAGAACCAGAGAGGAAATCGATGCTGCAATTGAGTACATCAGGGAAACACCTGAGGTTAGGGATGTATTACTTTCAGGAGGGGACGCATTACTTGTTGGAGACGATTATCTAGAGTATATTTTGAGCAAATTGAGAGAAATTCCCCACGTCGAGATCATAAGAATTGGAACAAGGACACCTGTTGTACTTCCTCAAAGAGTGACTCCCGAACTCGTAGAGATGCTGAGAAAATACCACCCAATTTGGATAAACACTCATTTCAACCATCCACTCGAGATTACTCCCGATTCTACTAGAGCATGTGAAATGCTCGCAGATGCAGGAATACCGCTGGGAAACCAATCTGTTCTCCTTCGAGGAGTGAATGATTCCCCGTACATAATAATGGAACTCGTACATCAGCTTGTCAAAATACGAGTTAGACCTTACTACATATATCAGTGTGATCTTTCTCAAGGAATTGGCCATTTCAGAACTTCCATAAGGAAAGGAATAGGGATCATGGAGTCTTTGATTGGAAATACTTCGGGACTATGTGTTCCAACATTCGTGGTCGATGCCCCCGGTGGAGGCGGTAAGATTAGAG
>WOZY01000068.1 GCA_011620045.1 Mesotoga sp. | reverse complement strand
ACTGTAGTAAGGTCGGTCCCACCAGAAATCGTGGTTGTGAGAGATAAACGGTTTTTTGGTCTCTTCGGCGTAGTCATGCAAAGCCAATCCCGCCGGTATTGACCATCCCAGAGACCATATGTTGTTGGGAATTAGAAGATCGAATGCCGAAAGATTCGATCTGAAAGTTTGAAGTATTTTTGAGGTTTTTACACATAACTCATCCATTATTTCGTTTTCGGTTGAAAGCGTCCGACCGTAGAGCTTACTATTCAGTTTTTCATTGCTTTCATCGTCATACTCGATTTCCGGAATCACTATGTCCACTCCGGGAGAGTCATTCCCCGCAATAATGTCCACAGAGTGCCCCATTTTCGTCAGTACATTTCTCCATTTCTCCATTTCGAGTGAGACACCATCCATCAAACCGGCTCTGTAATGAATCAACCCGACTCTCACAGTAACACCCCATTCCAAAAGGCGGTCAAGTTCACTACTACTATCCAATATTCTCTATTCACTGTCAATAGAAGAACCTAAGTTGTATATCCTTTTGCATCAGATAGGAAAGATGCTAGAATCCATTAACGTTTCTGGCGCCGCAAGAGATTACTTCGTTATTGCGGTCCCGGTAAGGAGGAAAGACATTGAAGTGTGGAGTGGTACTGGCCGGATGCGGCACTGAAGACGGAACGGCAGTCGATGAAGCAATCATAACCTTTCTCTCTCTCGAGAAAGCCGGGGTCGAGATCTTATGTGTAGCACTGGACAAAGATCAATATGAGGTCTTCAATCACCAGACCCGAGAATCGGCTGAATTAGAACAAAAGAGGAACCAACTCACTGAATCTGCTCGATTGCTCAACAAATCGGTAAATGAAATCGAAGATATCTGTGAGGATGATCTGGATTTCCTTGTTATTCCCGGCGGCAAAGGAGTACTCAAGAGCCTGTCTACTTTTGAGGATGAGGAAGAGCAATTCAGAGTGAATAATAGTCTGCATAGACTTCTGGTCAACTGTTTCAAGAAGAGGAAGCCTCTAGGCGCGGCTGGCGAAGGGGTTTTCATCATCGCCAAGTCTCTAAAAAATGTCGCCGCCAATCTCATGGTGACTGCTTCCGGTAACCCGAGCGAGAGATTGAGTATCGTTGAGACGCTTGCTATCGACCATGTTCCATGCGAAGAAGGTGAGGTCTGCGTAGACAAGACGAACAGGATTGTCACAGCTCCGCTTCTTTCACAATTCAAGAGCCTCACAGAAAAGAACGCAAATATCGAGAAGATGATAGAAAAGCTTTTGGAAATGGTTTAGTAGCGGAAAGTACAATGCAGTTCTCTTAATCGGAATTTCTGGAACTTCTGAAGAGAAATTCATTTACTCCAAACAAAATCAACGAAATAAGGAAAGGCCCAAGGTAGAATATCATTCTAAAGAGTATGAGAGCGGCCACTATTGTATCCGCCTGTAGAGTCGGTGATAGAATGACAATAGTAAGTGCTTCAAAGACACCCAGCCCTCCGGGGACCTGGCTTGAAAGACCTGCAAACTGTGACAGCAGGAATACGCCCAGAACCTCAAGATAACCGATTCCCGGGGGCAGGAGCATGAAAAGCACTCCTGCGGAAAGCAGCCAGTCGAGAATGGATATGCCGGTCTGAACAAGCGTAAACGACCTCCCCGGAAGAGTGAAGCTCTTTCCCCTTATTCTGAACGGACGCTTTCTGAAGCTAACCACTCCCATATAGAGAACATAGATCCCGGCAGAGGCTATTCCTATAGCCTTAAGCGATCCAAAAGGAACCCTGACTGCACTCTGAAGAACGGGCGGCCAAAGAGTGAACAGGATGCCTGAAAGAGCTAAGAAACCAAGCCAGAAAGTCAGATAGTTGAGGATGATTATGGCGAGAATTTTTCCTCCCCCGACTCCAGCTTTTCCATACAGCCTGAATCGCACACTTGTACCGGAGAGGACCGAGAAACCAATATTCTTACTGAAAGTGTATCCAACGAACGAGGCAAGAGCAGTCGAGCTGGGTTTCAATTTTGCTCCTGCTCTTCTGGAGGCGATCAGGTCGTAGAAGGTGAGGTTAAGATAAGTAAGAAAGGTCAGGAAGATAGCCAAGACAAACCTTGAAGCAGGCACCTCCCCAACTTTCGATGCAATATCGCTGATTGTGTAGCGACCCAACTCTCGAACAAGAACGTAAATCGAAACACTGAATAATGCGATCCCCAGAAATGGTAAAAGCCTTCTCAAAGACAGCAGTTCCTTCCCAAAACTGCCCACTAGAGAATCTCTTTCGGAACTCTTACCCTTACGGTTACGAGAGGATTCACTACTTGACTTATCATCAAATCACAGGCAATACTTGTAAGCATGTAAGCCTTCTCTTCGGGAATAGACTTCCAGTCGGCAATGAATTGAATCGCTCTCTTAACTGCTCCATGGCTTGCTTCTTCCAGTGTCTTCGCACTGAAGAGAAGATAGAAGGCCTCCTCGTTTTCGACCGTGGGACTGTCCAAGGGCATTTTATCTATATCTACAGTAAGCTTCACTTTAGCTCTTATCTCGATACCGGTACCCCCGACTTCCCCGTCTCCCATTCTGGCGTGAACATCTCCAAGGGAGAGATTGCCTCCCTTAATGAATACCGGAAGATAGACTCTTGAACCCGCCATGATGTTTTTCGTGTCCAGGTTTCCTCCATGCTTCCCCGGAGTCGTACAGGGAATCGATTTGTCTGCCGGAGCATTACCAATTACGCCTATCATAGGCCTAACTTCTATTCGCTCCCCCATGAAGGACACGTAGTTGCCGTGAATCTTTGCTATCTCCGTGACACAACTCTGCGATACTTTGGTTACAGGTCCCCATTCGGGGCAGGTCTCGACGACTCCCTGTTCGTCCAGCTCTATGTTTTCGATACTGACGACTAGAGTATCCCCGGGCAGGGCTCCTCTGACCGATACGGGGCCTGTAGCAGGATTGACATGAGTGAAATCGAAGTCTTCTCCTACGGTCTGAGACTCTGAAACGATCCTGTGGCAGAAACAATCCTCCGTCTCCACTATTACGGTATCACCCGGGCTCACTTCCAGAACGGGCTTGTGTTCAGGTGACATATCGTACACTACTCTGTCTCTTCCAATTCTGTGTAACACGGGACGCACCTCCATTGACTGATATTGTCTCAATACTAACTCGACCTTGTTTTAATCCAAAGAGATATCAAATGTTTATTATAATCAGGGAGACCAGCGCCATGCCCAGGGAAATCATCTCGAGCTTCTTGAGCTTTTCACCGAAGAAGAACAGACTTCCAAGACTGATCATCACAACGCTTCCCGCGCTGTAAACGGGGAAAACCACGGTTCCCTTCATTTCTTCTAGGGCCATTATGAGAAAGAAGGAAGAGAAGAGGTTGGGTAGTCCCACGATCAACCCCACGAGTACTTCCCCCTTATGGAAAGATTTCCCCGACCTCTTCAGAAAGACAGCGCTTATCGCGAAAGCGCTTGCAAAGACGCTGAAGAGAAAGACATTCTTGTATCCGCTGACGGTGTAGTTCTGGAACAACTTGTTCATGAATTCGGCCAGTCCACCGGTAATAAACAACAGAATGAGAGCGGGTTTGAAGTTTCTCCTCCCAGACCCGATTGGGTTGTTGACGAGCACGATCGAAAAGACTGCAAGACCGATCCCAACCCATTGCAGTGTTTCCGGATACTCCTTCCAGACTAGCAAAGAAAGAAGCATAGGTATAAGGATCCCAAGCTTTCCGAAGGCTCCGGAAAGGCTTGCCCCGCTTTCCCTGACGCTCTTCTGATAAAAGATGAAGGAAAGGAAGAAGAACAGGCCCGAGACAATGCCCAAAGACAAGCCCCACACTATGCTGCTGGTGAGGCTGAAAAGACGTTGTCCCTTCACTATTACTTCGGCCGGAGATCCTCCCCCAGGACCTACGTCCGGTCTTTCAACCGCTAACATAATGAGCGCCGTGAAAAACGCGCTCAGGTAATTGAACATGGCAACTGCAAGCCTGTTGTAACTTCTCACCTCGGTCACCTTGAAAATCATTGCTATAGAGGAACTGGAAAGTATCGCCAGCAAAAGATAGACCACTCCGACCTCCCTGATCCTATTCCTTCTCTTCTTATTTGCAGGTGTAATATATTCTTAGCGAGCAGAACAATTATGCCACAGTCTATCTATGGGATGGTGATTAGATGGCCGAAAGACTTATCGAAGTATTCTCAGGTTCCGACCCCGAAAAAGATCTGGAGGAAATGCTGGAAGAGAAATCAATGATCGGGTACTGGACGATCAAGACATCTGAAACGCTTTGGCAAACGAAGATACTGGCTCTTGCCGAGAACAGTGAAAAGATCCTGGACTCACTTGAACAGCGTTTCGGCCAGAACGATTCGTTCAGAGCGATACTATTTCAGGTGGAAGCATCCCTTCCCAGAGCAAAAGAGAAAGAAAAGGAAGAAGAGAAGGAACAGGAACAAGAGAAAAAGCCTGAGAGGGGAATCTTCAAGCGGATAAGCAGAGAAGAACTGTACCACGACATCTCGGAAATGATCTCTAACGACGCAGTTGACATAACAATGATTATTCTCTCGACCATTGTCGCAACGATTGGGCTTCTTAGGGACAGTCCGGCAATAATAATCGGGGCGATGGTTATCGCTCCAATGCTCGGGCCAAATGTCGCACAGTCTTTTGCAACGACTCTCGGCGACTTCTCCCTGCTTGCGAAGTCAGTGAGGACGAACCTCATTCGTATAGGACTTGGCTTCGCTTTTGCTTTCGCCTTCGGGCTATTTCTGAATCTCGACTACAGCACCCACGAGATTACCAGCCGAACCGTGGCAAACATCGGTGACATTGTACTTGCCTTTTCGTCAGGGACAGCAGCAGCTCTCTCAATTACTTCCGGCGTCTCAACATCTCTTATCGGAGTCATGGTAGCCGTTTCACTGATGCCACCGTTGGCTACTGCCGGAATGCTGCTGGGTATCGGTAATGTAGCCGGCTTTTCCGGGGCAATACTCCTTTTCTTTGTAAACATAGTCTGCATAAACCTTGCTTCAATCATCACATTCAGACTTCAAGGTATAGAACCGCGCTCATGGTGGGAGGCAAACAAGGCGGGAAAAGCTGTCAGGGTCACTATAATAGGTTGGCTGGTCGTTCTTGGATTACTGGCGCTGTCCTTGTTCCTGAGCAAGGCGCTGTAAGAGGGTAACATATGTTACCGCTCAGAAGCCAAATTTCGGCTAAGATGATACTAGATCAAAAGCGAGGTGATGAAGAATGCTGAAAAGCTCAATAGAAAAAGGGAAAGTCACGCTTGACAAGTCCGGTCTCAAGGGTCGGATTATCTACGACAAAGAGTCTGCGCAGGCAGTAGTCATAGATATTGAAAGGGGAAACGAGTTAGCCGAGCACAAGACTCCGGTAGATGTATTCATTCTGGTTCTAGCCGGAAAGGGAATAATCACGATCGGCGAAGAGAAGTACGAGGTAACGAAAGACGACATCATAGACAGTCCGAAAATGATCCCGCACGGAATAATAAACACCGGAGAGGAGACGATGCGGGTTCTGGTAGTGAAGGCGCCGCATCCATAGATATTAAGGCCGGGTCTACTCCTTTTGACCCGGCTTTTTTGTTTACACAGTATTCTGTTCATCAGGAAAGAGAACTTTAGTGTTATATCGTCGGAGTTCTAATCATTGGTCTGCTTCCTCTATTTATACTGTTCTTCTCATAGATCATTATCTCAAAAGGGATCCTGAAACTGAGAGGTCCCACCACACCCTTCATACTCCCAAGGTCTCTGTCCCTCGAAAAGTTGATCAGCGTTATGCCTTCTTCCCAGGCGCATCTGTGAATCTTTCTTACAGTCCTTCGGGCGCTTTGGGTATCGTTCCAGCAGAAGAGAAGAACGTCCCAGGATCTCAATTGCTCATTCATTCTCGGGATCCTTACCAGCGATGAAAGAGTTCCCTGAGCAAGAAGCTGGAATGCCCTCAATCCCTTTGGAAGGAGTGTGATTGCGAAGTCCTGCTCGCCGCTCGTATCGAGAACCAGCGCGGATGCCCCTTCTGTCTTGAACAACCTCAATCTCCTCTCTGAAACCATCACCTCGAAGGCCTTCGTACCTTGAAGTAGGAAGTCATGATCTTTCTCAAGAGGTTTGTACAGGTCCAATATCGTTTCGAGCTTGACCTCGCTTTCCACAAAAACCGACTTCTCCTGTGAGGTCTTCCTCACCGGGCAGGCGTAGAAGTCCAGTGTCGCCGTAGTGGAGAAACCCATGTGCTCGAGAATCTTCTTCGAGGCACCATTGTCGGCCTTAACAGAGGCGTATCCGAAATCGAAATCCGTGGGGCCAAGGAGATCCTGCAGTTCCTGAATGATCGATTTCAGCCAGCGAGCGACTTTCAGCCTGTATTTCGGGTTCGTCCGAAGCCCAAAGAGATATATGCCCTTTTTTGTCTCTCCGTTGACGATCAGGTTGTCGATTCCAACACCGACACATCCTATGATGTCATAGGCGTCTTCGGCAATCATGATGAAACCCTCTTTGAAGTACTTCAATCTTCCAAAGAAGTCCTCTCTGAAGGCCACTAGCCAAATATTCCCCTCCTGAGCCGACTCTCGCTCGATCTTGAGGAGCTTTTCGTTGTCATCGATTGTGGCGAACCTTACATGGATGTTTCCTGCCTTCTTGTTTTCCATCAACGGCTCATATCTTCAGATGGGAATCAAACCATTCCAGTATTGCCCTTAAACGCTTTTCCCTGTGTATAGGAAGGCCGCCTCTGGAGAGTTCGTGATTCTCCTTCGGGAAGAGCACCATTTTGGCCTCTTTGCCGAGATACCTTAACGCCGTGAAGAACTGCATCGCTTCGGGAACCCAGCATCTGTAGTCTTCAAGTGAGTGAATAAATAGAATCGGAGTGACGACGTTGGGCGCCGACATGAGAGGGGATTGTCTGAGATAACCGTCGAGGTTGTCGAAGAAATCGCCTCCGGTCTGGTCGCTGGCAAAGAAGTATCCTATATCTGTGGTGCCGAAGAAGGAAATCCAGCTCGAGATAGACCTCTGGGAAACGGCAGCCTTGAAGGCGTCCGTATGTCCTACAATCCAGTTTGTCATGAACCCGCCGTATGAGCCCCCAGTAACACCGAGCCTCTCTTCGTCAACAAAATCGTACTCATTTATGACGTACTCGACGATCTCCATTATGTCTTCGAAATCCCTTTCTCCGTAATGGCCCCTTATGTCGGCGAAGTCTGTTCCGTAACCGGCGCTTCCCCTCGGATTACAGTAGATAACTGCATACCCTTCGGAGGCTAGAGTCTGGAACTCATGAATATATCCGCCCCCGTATGCAGTCTTTGGTCCTCCGTGAATCTCCACGACGGCCGGGTACTTCTTACC